>JALDXK010000452.1:0-5443 GCA_032155105.1 Acidobacteriota bacterium | reverse complement strand
CCGCTACTGATCTCCAGCTCACTGCGATTGTCGCCGCGATAGCGCGTGAACGCGTCGAACGCCAGGCTCGAGTCGAACCGCACGTCGATACGCTCATCGCGTGGGAGTTGAACGGCGGCGGTGGCCGCACGCCGGCACGCATCGAGAGCCGCACCGAACACCCGCTCGCGCCGCTCGTGGGCAACCACGGTCCGTTTTCTGAAGGCAGCCACACGATCATGCGCAGGACCGTTGCCAGGTAACACCTCCAGCAGCGCCGCCCGCGCGCGTTCCGCCGCAGCCGCGTCGAACGGCGGAAACGTGACGCCGAATTCTTCTCGGGCCTGTTCGTCGATCGACGTTGCCCGGCCGAGCTGGCGGTCGGCGGCAAAGCGCAGGCCGCGCACTTGTGCGATCAGATAGTGAACGCGGGCGTAGTCCTGGCTGGACGAGATATCCGAGGCGGCGATCTCGAGCTGCTGATGGAGATTGGTCATCTCCTCGAGGAGCTCAGCCACCGGCACCCTGGGGCCGGGCCGCCACGAATCGGGTCCGCGCCAGTCTTCAACCAGCGCGGGATCGTGCTGTGCCAGCCGCAAGGCCGCGCGCACGTAGCGCTCGGCGATCGCGTCGGGCGACGCCTGCCGGGCCGTGCAGGACAGACCCAACGCAACGGCGATCGCGCATACTATCCGGCTAAAGCCGGACACCACAGTTGACATCCGCGTACCGGTGAGGCTGAATTCGTATTCCACCACACTCAGGAGGACGCATGCGTCGGGTTGTCATCACTCTTTGCGCGATCACTGCCATCGCCGGCTGTAACCAACCAGCGGCGCCTCCGCCCGCGGCCCCTGCGCCGGCGGCCGCCAAGCTCGGCATCCGCCCGGCGGGCGATACCGAGATCCAGCCCGACATGAGCCAGGTGCCGCCCGACCTGCAGAAGGTCTACGCGCACATCGACGAGAACATCGATGCGCACGTCGAGAACCTGCAGAAATGGATTCGCCAGCCGAGCATCTCGAACTCGGGGGAGGGCATTCCCGAGTCGGCCGAAATGGTGAAGGGCTTCTTCGACGAGCTCGGCTGCCAGCAGACGCGCGTCTTCGACGTCGGCGTCACCGAGTACGGCACGCCCGGCAACCCGGTGGTCTACGCCAGGTGCGATGAAGGCGCGGAGAAGACGCTGTTGATCTACTGGATGTACGACACCATGCCGGTGACGCAACCCGACGCGTGGACGTCGCCGCCGTTTGAAGCGCGCCTGGTCGAGCAGGCGCCGTACAAGAAAGTGCTGATCGGCCGCGGCGCCACGAACTCCAAGGGCCCGCAGATGTCGCAGCTGAACGCGTTACGCGCCATCAAGGCGGTGCACGGCAAGCTGCCGGTCAACGTGATCTTCATCGCCGAAGGCGATGAAGAGCGCATGGACATCGGCCTGCGCAAGTTCGTCAAGGATCATCCGGACCTGCTGGCCGGCGCGGATGCGATGCTGCTGTTTGGCAGCCAGTCGCCGAGCGGCGGCGGCAGCTACGGCGCCGGCTCCGAAGGCTGTGTCTACGTCGAGCTCACGACCAGCGGCAAGGCGTGGGGCCGCGGCCCGATCCAGTCCGACATCCACGGTTCCAACAAGCGCAGTGTCGACAGCCCGGCGTGGCGTCACATCAAGATGCTCGCCTCGCTCGTCTCGGACGACGGCAACACGCCGCTGATCGACGGCTTCTACGAAGGCATGTTGCCGATCGAAAACTTTCACGTTGAAGAACTGAAGACGGCGGCGGAGCGCACCGACCTGAAAGTTGCGGCCGAGAACGTCGGCGTTGGCCGATTTATCTCGGAGGACCCGTTCACGATGCTCAAGATGCAGCGCTACGGCACGTCATTCAACCTCGACGGCATCTGGGGCGGCAACATGTATGCGGGCGGCGCCGGCGCGATCCTGCCCAACAAGGTCACGTCGAAGCACAACTTCCGCTACGTGCCGAACATGACCGGCCCTGGCATCGTCAAGAAGCTGCGCGCGCAGCTCGACAAGAACGGCTACAAGGACGTCGAGGTAAAGCTGATTGGCGACGTGCCGTGGGCGAAGATGAGCGCCGACTCCGATCTGGGCCGCGCGATGCAGCGCACCTACCAGATCATGAACATCCCGCACGGCGAGCCGCGCAAGGACTGGTCGATCGGCGGCGGCGGCGCGGGCGCCGGCGGCTACTGGCCGGCCTACATGTTCGGCAACGGCGAAGTTGGCGAAAAAATCTCGCCGTTCAAGGGCGTACCGATCGTCGGCGGCGGCGCCGGCCACGGCGGCCGTGCGCACGCGGCAAATGAGTACTATGTGATCGAGGGCGCCGGGAAGGTCTACGGCATGGCGGGAGCAGAGAAGGCCGTGGCCACGCTGGTGTACGCGTGGGCAGGCAAGGTGCCTCCCGCACCGGCCAAGCCGGCCACCACGAAGACGAATTGATGATTCAGGTTCAGGAACTGGCTAAGCAATATCACGTCGGCGATCACGTGGTGCACGCCTTGCGCGGCGTCACCATGTCGATCGCCGCGGCCGAGTTCGTCACCATTGTCGGGCCGTCGGGATCGGGGAAGTCTACGTTCATGCACATCCTCGGCTGCCTCGATCGGCCGACGACCGGGCGATACGTGCTGAACGGCCGCGATGTCTCCACGTTGCCCGCCGACGAACTGGCGCGCGTGCGCAATGAAACCATCGGCTTCGTGTTCCAGGGCTTCAACCTCCTCGCTCGCACGCCGGCAGTCGAGAACGTCGAGTTGCCGTTGCTCTACACGCGTCAAGGTGTGGTCAAATCCTCGGAACGCCGCGATCGCGCCATGGCGGCGCTCGAGGCCGTCGGCCTCACCGATCGCGCCGATCACCATCCGAATCAACTTTCTGGTGGCCAGCAGCAGCGCGTGGCCATTGCCCGCGCGCTCGTGACGCAGCCATCGCTGCTCCTTGCCGATGAGCCGACCGGTAATCTCGATTCGTCGACGAGCCATGAAGTGATGGAGATCTTCGCGAGCCTCCGCGAGAAACGCGGGATCACGATCGTGCTGATCACTCACGAACGTGACATTGCGGCGTATGGAACTCGCACGGTCGATTTCAAGGACGGACTGATCGTTTCGGATTTCCCGAACCCATTCGACTCGCGTTCCGTCCGCTTCGCGGACGAAACGCTCGCTCAGGGTGGGGTGCATTGAAGTGAAAAGACTATTCAGGCACCCCATGGTCGATGTCGCCCTCAAGGCGCTCGGCCGCAACCGGCTGCAGACTGCCTTGACCATGCTTGGCATCACGGTCGGCGTGGCCACCGTGCTCGCGATGATGGCAGTCGGCGCCGGCGCCCAGCGATCGATCGAGCAGCAGGTGCGCGCCGCAGGCCTGAACCAGCTCACCATTCGCGCCGGCAACTGGCGGCCGAAGGTCACCGACAGCGACGAAGCGGTGGCGCACCAGGGCGATGCGCGCGAATCATTGCGGCATCCGCTGCATCGCCTCAACGACGACGTGGCCAAGATCGCGTTCCATCCCGAAGACGACCCGATGGAGAAGCACGATCACCCGACGGCACGCCAGCGCCTGGGCGACCTCGAGGCCGGCCTCGGCTCGGCGGCGACGATGACCTTCGACGATGCGGAGGCGATTCGGCAAATGCCTGGGGTGCAGTACGTGGCCGGCGGCATTCACGAAAACATCCGCGTCCACCTGGACCCTTCGACAAGCTCAGGGCCGTCCCGGGCAGAGTCGAGGGGCGACAAGAAGCGCTGGTTCACCCGCATGCACGGCACCGACGTGATGATGCCGTCCATCAAGCGCGCGTGGACGTTCACCGGCGGACGGTTCTTCAGCGAGCGCGAGCAAAATCGCGCGGAGCAAGTGGTGGTGCTGGGCCAGGTGGTGGCCGACCGCCTGTTTGGCGCCGGCGCCAATCCGGTCGGCCAGACAGTGATGATGTGGAACCAGCCGTTCGAGGTAGTCGGCGTGGTGACCAGCGCCACGTGGGTCGTGCAGCCCGCGCCTGGTGACGACCAGTTCGACGCCGTGTACATGCCGTACACGACCACGCAGCGGCTGCTCAACCTGTCGAAGTTGAACGACATCACGGTAACGGCGGAATCATCCGGCGACGTGTCGCGACTGTCACGAGAGATCACCAAGCTGCTGCGCGTGCGTCACGGCATCGGCGACAACGACCCGGACGACTTCACCATCATCACGCAGGCCACCAAGGCGCTGACCACCGGCGGCCTGCCGCCGAGCGTGGCGCGCGCGGTGGCGGCCAACGTCGCCGAGCTCGAGAAAGTCACGCTCGAACAGCTGGCGATGACGATGGAGCGGGCGAGCCGCACGATGACCTGGCTGCTGGCGGCCGTGGCCGCAGTGTCGCTGCTGGTCGGCGGCATCGGCATCATGAACATCACGCTGCTGTCGGTGACTGAGCGCACCAAGGAGATCGGGCTGCGCATGGCCGTGGGTGCGCGCGGCAAAGACGTGATGCGGCAGTTCCTGTTCGAGGCAATGGTGATCAGCGCCGCCGGCGGGCTGCTCGGCATTGTCATCGGCGTGATCGCGTCGATCGCGATTGCGCGATCGCTGCAATGGGCCACAGTGGTGTCGCCGGTATCGGTGCTGCTGGCCTTTGGCGTTGCCGCGGCCGTCGGCATCTTCTTCGGCTGGTACCCGGCCCGGCGTGCGGCGCAGCTCGATCCGATCGTCGCGCTGCGCCACGAATAACCCACATTGATTCGCTTCCTCTTCGTAAGCGCGCAAATCGCACTCCGGGCGCTCAACCGCAATCTCCTGCGCACGAGCCTGACGATGCTCGGCGTGATCATCGGCGTGGCGGCGGTGATCGCGATGGTGTCGCTCGGCTCCGGCGCGCGCGCATCGGTGGAGACTTCGCTCAAGTCGGCCGGCACCAACATCATCCAGGTCAGCGCCGGCAACTACACGCGCGGCGGCGAGAGCATGAACATCGCCAGCGGCCTGGGCTCGGCCACCACCTTGACGGTCGGCGATGCGGAGGCCGTTCGAGGCATCGCCGGCGTGCAGCACGTGGCGGCCGGCGTGCGCAATCGATCGTTCGTGATCTCGGCGCATCGGCGATTCTTCACCCAGGTTAGAGGCACGCATCCGTCGCTTGCGGAGATTCACGGCTGGGAGTGGCTCGGCGGCCGGTTCACCGACGCGGGCGACAGTGCCGTGATGGGACGCGCCGCTGCGCGCGAGCTGTTCGGGGAAGGATTCGAACCTGTCGGTGAACGCATCACCATCGGCGATCGCGTGTTCCACGTGACGGGATACTTCCGCACCACGGATACGGACGTGGATGAAACGGTGTTCGTGCCGCTGGCCGCTGGGCAGGCGATGCTGAATCAGCAGCACCTGCATACGATCATGGTATCGATCGAGCAGGCCGGCGATGCCAGTCGCATCGCCGAGGACATCACCGTG
>JALDXK010000451.1:0-5458 GCA_032155105.1 Acidobacteriota bacterium | reverse complement strand
AAGCCCCGCCCATGCGATATCAGACACGTTCGAATAACGCCGCCGCGCCTTGTCCGCCGCCGACGCACATCGTGACCACGCCGTAACGCGCGTTGCGTCGCTGCATCTCGTTGGCGATCGTCCCGACCAGGCGAGATCCGGTCATGCCGAACGGGTGGCCGATCGCGATCGAGCCGCCGTTCGGGTTGAGGCGATCCATCGGGATGCCGAGACGATCGCGGCTGTAGAGCACTTGCGACGCGAATGCCTCGTTGAGCTCCCACACGTCGATGTCGTCGGCCGTCAGCCCGTGCTTCTTGAGCAGCTTGGGCACCGCGTAGACGGGACCGATCCCCATTTCATCCGGTTCGCAGCCGGCCGCCGCATAACCGCGAAACACGAGCAACGGCTTCACGCCGAGTTGCTTTGCGCGATCCATCGACATTACGAGCGTGGCCGACGCTCCGTCGGACAGCTGCGATGAATTGCCCGCCGTGACGCTGCCCTTGCCGCTGGCGGTGTCGAACACAGGCGCCAGCTTCTGCAGGCCTTCGAGCGTCGTGTCGGGCCGATTGCACTCGTCGCGTTCGACGCGCGCCTGCTCTTCACCTGTCTTCTCGCCGGTCTTCTTGTCGAGAATCGCCCGGGTCACGTCGATGGGCGCCACTTCGCCGCTGAAGAAGCCGTCCTGCTGCGCCCGCGCCACGCGCTGCTGGCTGACGAGCGAGTACTCATCCTGCGCCTCGCGCGACACGTTGTAGCGCTTCGCCACCACTTCCGCCGTCTCGCCCATCACCATGTAGAGGCCGGGATGCTGCTCCTTGACGACCGGATTCGGCGAGTTGTCGCGCTGCATCATCGTGATCGACTCGACGCCGCCGCCGATCGCGGCCTCCACGCCTTCGTTGATCACCATGTGCGCGGCCTGGACGATCGCCTGGAGGCCGGAGTTGCAGAAGCGGTTGACGGTGAGCCCCGCGGTGGTGACCGGCAGGCCGGCGCGCAAGGCGGCGACGCGGGCCACGTTGTGGCCCTGCGCGCCATGCGGCTGGCCGCACCCGAGGATGACCTCTTCGATCTCGGCGGCGCTGACCCCCGGCGTCTTGCGCAGCACGTCGGTGATGCAGTGCGCGGCCAGGTCGTCGGGCCGGGTCATGTTGAAGGATCCGCGATGGGACTTGGCGAGCGGCGTGCGGCTGCTCGCGACGATGACGGCTTCTCTCATGCAAATTCATTCTATATGCGGGCGACCGCGACACTTGCCGCCGGCGTTCGTGCGTATAATCCGCACCAGGGAGGCCGCTCATGCGCCGCATCATCACCCTCGCCGTCGTGGTTGCCACCGGTATCGTCGTCATGGCCCGCAGCGCGCCGCCCGCGCCGCCGCCCGCAATGACCACCGCCGCCCGGGCGCTGCTCGAATCCCTGACCCCTGACCAGAAGAAGGTCGCCCAATATCCATTCGAGTCCGAGGAGCGGTTTGTCTGGTTCTACACGCCAGTCCCACGCAAGGGCCTCACGCTGAAGGCGATGACTGCTCCGCAGCGGACGCTGGCCATGAACCTGCTTCGCAGCGGATTGAGCGAGAAGGGCTATGCGAAGGCCGAGACGATTCGGTCGCTTGAGGACGTGCTGGTGGAGATGGGCGGCAATCCGGTTCAGCGCGATCGCGAGTTGTATTACTTCACCGTCTTCGGCGAACCCGGACCCAAGACCACGTGGGGATGGCGGTTCGAGGGCCATCATCTGTCGCAGAACTGGACCGTCGTCAATGGCACTGCGATGGCCACGACGCCGCAGTTCTTCGGCGCGAATCCGGCCGAAGTGAGGCAGGGGGCCAAGACCGGTCTGCGCGCGTTGGCGGCCGAGGAAGATCTCGGGTTCGGACTGCTTCGATCGCTCGATGCCGCGCAGCGGCAAGCCGCGCTCGTCGACCCGAAGTCGCCGAACGACATTCTCACGACCAACACCCGCGAGGCGGCGATCCAGGAGGATCGCGGGCTGCCATTCGCGCAGTTGAACGCGACCCAGAAAGCGGCTCTGCTCAAGCTGATCGAGGAGCACGCCGGCGCGCAGACCGATCCGATCGCGCGCGATCGACTGGCGCGAGCGAAGGATTCACCGAACAGCATCAAGTTCGCGTGGATGGGCGGCACCGAGAAGGGCCAGGGCCACTATTACCGCGTCCAGGGTTCGACGTTCCTGATCGAGTTCGACAACACGCAGAACAACGCGAACCACATTCACCAGGTATGGCGCGACTTCAAGGGTGATTGGGGACGCGACCTGCTCGCCGAACACTACAAGAGCGCGCAGCACCAGCCGTAGGCGTCACTAGCCACGAACGTCGAGGCCGGCACTGATAAGATGCTCATTTCATGGCTCTTATCGCCGCCATCGTTGCCGCAGGTGGGCGAGGCCTCCGACTCGGCGCCGGCCAGCCTAAACAGTTCCTCGAGATCGGTGGCCGGTCGATTCTCGAACTGAGCGTTGCCGCGCTGGCCGCAAGCGATCGCATCAACGAGATCGTCGTGGCCGTACCCGAAGATCATTTGTCAGCCGTCTCGAATGCCTGGCGGCGTTCGTCGAAGCCGGTACGGTTCGTCGCGGGTGGGACGCGGCGGCAGGATTCTGTGGCCAACGCGTTCGCCACGTCGTCGCGAGACGCCGACGTGATCGTCATTCACGATGCGGCGCGGCCGTTCGTGTCGCCGGGCGTGATCGCCCGTACGATTGACGCCGCCCAGGCACATGGCGCCGCCATCGCCGCGATCCCCGTGCGCGATACGGTGAAGCAGGCCGGCGATCCCGATCGCGATGGCTCGCGTCCGATTCGCGCGACGATTCCGCGCGACACGGTGTTCCTCGCGCAAACGCCGCAGGCGTTTCAACGCGGCGTGCTGGCGCGTGCGCTCAAGGAAGGTGCATCGATCGACGCGACCGACGAAGCCATGCTGGTCGAGCGCCTTGGCTTACCCGTGTACGTGGTCGAAGGGGACGCTCGCAATATCAAGATCACGACGCCGGACGATCTCGCGACCGCTCGAGCGATCGCTCTCCAGGCGTCACCAGAACGTTCGGAGGGCGACGGCTCGGCCCGTCGTCTGATCAGGATCGGCAACGGCTATGACTTGCACCGGCTTGTTGCCGGTCGGCGGCTGATTCTTGCCGGCGTGACGATTCCCTTCGAGCTGGGCCTCGACGGACATTCAGACGCCGATATCGTGTGCCATGCGGTCACCGATGCGGTGCTCGGCGCAGCCGGAGTCGGCGACATCGGGCGGCTGTTTCCCGACACCGATCCGAAGTGGAAGGGGGCCGACAGCATCGACCTGTTGACCGCCGCCATGGCGCGCGTGCGCGAGGCCGGCTACCGCGTGTCGAACGTCGATGTGACGGTGATCGCGCAGCGCCCCAAGCTGTTGCCGTATCTCGAGGCGATGCGCGCGAACCTCGCCGCCGCGCTCGCCGTCGGGCCAGGCGCCATCAGCGTGAAAGGGAAGACCAACGAAGGGGTCGACAGCATGGGCCGTGGCGAATCCATGGCCTGTCATGCTGTCGCCCTGATTTTTCATTCTTAACTTTTGATTTTTAACTTCCAGGTGTCATGATGTGCGCGCCCGACGTGCCCGCGCCCATGATCCATGCGCCGCCCGACTTGCCGTTGTCGGGCAGTCCGAGTGACGCCGTCGTGGCGCCCGGCACCGAGATCGTCACGTGACGGCGAGCCGACGCCTGGTCCTTGCCGCTCACCGTGTAAAACACCGATCCGAATTCCGGCTTCACGCGCGTGCCGGCCTTCTCCAGCTCCGCCAGCGCCGCCTCGCGCTTGGTGCGATCCGGTTCCTTCGCCTCGTACTGCTTGTTCTGCTTCACGCGATCGAGGTTCTTGACGTGGGTGCACTGGCTCGAAAATGGCTGCTCGCTGGGTTCGCCAGACTGGTCGTAACACACGAGGGTGTTGGTGCCCGGCCGCAGTGTGTCGTACGTGCCATCGGCTTTCCACTTGATGACCATCGCGCCATCGCGCATCTGGGGTGGCGCTGCTGCCAGCGCCGCGTCGAGATTACCCGCCGGGGTTTGTGCAAAGACGCCGGCGGTACACGCCAACGCTGCAATACCTACAAGGATCGTGCGTGCCATGATGGACTGACCTCCAAGTCAGGGGAAGCATACGTCAAGCTGGTAAGATCAGATGCCGCTAATGAGAGTTCGTTTCGCCCCATCCCCAACAGGCCACCTGCACGTCGGCAACGCGCGCACGGCGCTCTTCAACTGGCTGCTGGCCCGCGGGCAGAACGGCACCTTCATCCTGCGCATCGAGGACACCGATCTCGAGCGCTCGACGCGTGAATCCGAGCAGGCGATTCTCGAGGATTTGCGCTGGATGGGTCTGCAGTGGGACGAGGGCATCGAAGCGGGCGGCGCGTACGGCCCGTACCGGCAGACCGAACGCATGCCGTCCTACGTCGATCACACCAATCGCCTGTTGGACGAAGGCACGGGTTACTACTGCTTCTGCTCGCCGGAAACCCTCGACGCGCATCGCAAAGCGCAGCTTGCCGCCGGCCTGCCGCCGAAGTACGCCGGCACCTGCCGCGGCATTCCCGCCGCCGAAGCCGCCCGCCGCAAAGCCGCCGGCGAAACGCCCGTCGTCCGGTTGAAGGTGCCGGAGGGGCGCACCGTCACGTTCAACGACGTGGTCCGCGGCGAGGTGACGTTTCACACCGACGTGATTGGCGATCCCGTCCTCGTTCGATCGGACGGCATTCCCGCCTACAACTTCGCCGTCGTCATCGACGATGCGTTGATGCAGGTGACGCACGTGATTCGCGGAGAGGACCACATTTCGAACACGCCGCGACAGGTGCTGCTCTACGAGGCGTTCGGCTACGTGCCGCCCGCCTTCGCGCACTTGTCGCTCGTGATGGGGCCCGACCACGCGCCGCTCTCGAAGCGGCACGGGGCCACGTCGGTGAAGGAGTTCCGCGAGAAGGGCTACCTCCCCGAAGCGCTCGTCAACTACCTCGCGCTCATCGGGTGGTCGCCCGGCAACAACGACGAATTGCTGCCCGCCGATGAGCTGGCGCGCCGCTTCCGCCTCGAGAACGTCTCGCACGCCGCCGGCGTCTTCGACGAGGACAAGCTCGCGTGGGCGAATCGCCATTACCTGAAGCTGTGCGCGCCGGATCGGCTTGCGACCCTCGCCGAACCGCATCTTCGCAAGGCGGGGCAGGTCGTGGGATCGGTCACACCCGATACGCGTCACTGGCTCGAGTCGGTGCTGCCCGGCATGGCTGCCTCCATCGATCGATTGCCGCAGTTGGCCGATCGTCTCGAAACGGTGTTCGCGTTCAACGCGGTGACCACCATGGCCAATGCCGACATCGCCAGGGAACTGCGCGAGCCCGGCGCCACCGCTGTCGCGCGCGCGCTCGCGGAGGAACTGGCGTCGTCGGCGCCGCTCGCCACCAAGGAC
>JALDXK010000450.1:0-5469 GCA_032155105.1 Acidobacteriota bacterium | reverse complement strand
GGCCAGAAGCCTCCAGGTCAGTAACGATCGCGTCGTGTAACGAGCGACGCACTTGCTGAATGCCGTCGCCCTGTCGCGACGGGTGGACGCGATTCGACAGGATCACCACATACAAATCGTTTGCGGCATCGAGCCACAGTGACGTGCCCGTGAATCCGGTGTGACCGATCGCGGTTGGTGAGAGCTTCGTCCCGCACGATGAAGTCGGCAGCATCGTGTCCCATCCGAGCGCGCGCGAGCTGCCGGGCACGGTGGATTTCTGCGCGAAGCGCGAGAGCGATGGCGACTGCAGCCACCATCGCGCGCCGGCGCCCACGGCCGCGGCGGTGCCGAACAATCCCGCATGCGCCGCCACACCGCCGAGGGCCTCGGTGTTCTCGTCGTGCACGTCGCCGCGGCGTTCGTCGCCGAGCGGCGTGTCTTCGGTTGGCGCGATGCGATGGCGCCACTCAGTGCCCGGGAGAAACCGCACCTCCACGTCGGCGCCAAGTTCGCGATCGCGCCAGGCGTCGAACTGCCGATCGAGCGCCGCGCCGGCCGCATGTTCGAGCGCAAAGCCCAGCAGCATGAACCCGGGGTCGCTGTAGATCGATTGCGTGCGCGGCAGGTAGGCGAGCGGCTCTTCGCAGATCGCCAGCTCGAACGACGCCCGTCCGCGCCGCGACTGGTAGTACGGCCGATGCGCAGGAAGTCCCGAGCAATGTTCGAGGAGATCCTGGATCGTCACCGCCTGCCGATCGTCGCCGGTCCACGCCGCAATCCAATGCCGCACGCGATCGTTGAGACGGATGCGGCCGCTCTCGATCTCTCCGGCCACGAGCGCAGCGGTCGACAACACCTTCGTCAGCGACGCGAGATCGTAGATGGTTCGCGCATCCACGCGCGGAGACGCGGGATCGTACGTCTGGGCGCCGGCGACGATGGTGGCGAGAACGCCGGCGGTTCGTCCGACTTCGACGACCGCGCCCGGAAATATGCGATCGGCAATCGCGCGCTCCAGGATGGGAGCCACGCGTGGCAGGGCGGTGGTCATGCCCGCGCCGGCGCAGGCGCGATGGCCCGCGAGAGAAAGGCGACCACGCAGGTACTGACGGCGCCGATCAGGACGTACCACGTGAACGCCACAGTGGTGCCCCACCACACCGCCGTCATGACGATGAGGCCGGCGATCATGCCGGCAAACGTGTCGCGTTCCCTGATCGATGGTGCGAGGGTACCGAGCAGGAACGCGCCGAGCACCGCGCCCGACGCAAACGACAACACCGCCAGCCCCGCATCGAGTACGGATCGGTTCATGAACTGTGCACCGATGGCGACCAACAGCTGGACGATGCCCCATGCCACGGTGGCGCGTTTCGCAATCCGCATCTGCGTCGCCTGGTCGGCGGCGGGATTGATGTAGGGCAAGTAAAAATCGCTGACCGTGGTTGCGGCCATTGCATTGAGCGACGGAGACAGCGCGGCGGCGACAATCGCTGCCACGATGAAGCCGGCCAGGCCGTTGGTAAGCTCGCTGACCACGAACACCGGCAGGATTTGATCGACGCGATCGAGCGGCCGCGGCAGCGGCACCTGCTGGTAATAGGTGTAGAGCATCACGCCGATCAGCAGGAACAGGATGAACTGCGCGAAGACGATGAACCCGCTCAGCACCAGCCCGCGCGCGGCGGCCTGTTGGGTGCGCGCCGAGAGCAGCCGCTGCACCAGGAACTGATCGGTGCCGTGCGTGGACAGGGTGAGTGCCACGCCGCCGAGCAGTCCCGCCCAGATGGTGTAGGCGACCGACCAGTCGAGGCGCGTGTCGAGCCAGGTGAACTTGCCGGTCTCCAGGCCGACCCGGACCACTTCGTTCCAACCGCCGTCGATGCGGCCAAGCAGCGCGATCGCCACTGCGCCGGCGCCAAGGATGTAGACGAACATCTGCACCACGTCGGTCCAGATCACCGCCGAGACGCCACCGCGCATCGTGTAGAGGATCATCACCGCGCCGAGCACGATCACCACCCAGGTGACCGGCACCTGCGTGACGATCGCGATGACGAGCGCAGTGGTGAAGAGGCGAATGCCGTCGGCGAGCGAGCGCGTGCCGAGGAAGATCACCGCCGACAGCGTCTTCACGCGACTGCCGAAGCGCCGCTGCAGCAGCTCGTACGAGGTGAACAACTCACCGCGAAAGTAGGCCGGGATGAACAGGACGCTGACGAGGAGGCGCCCGATGATGTAGCCGAGCGCCAGCTGCAGGAACGTCATGTTGCCGGCATAGGTCTGCGCCGGCACACCGATGAACGTGAGCGTGCTCGTCTCGGTGGCGACAATCGTGAAGCAGATCGCCCACCACGGCACGCTGCGATCGGTCAGGAAATAGTCGCGGGTGGTCTTCTGGAAGCGGCCGAACCACGAGCCGAACGCGGTGATGGCGACGAGGTACGCGCCGATGACGAGGTAGTCGACCCCGGAGAGGGACACCCCGGGAGCTTACTCCGGAGCGGTGCCGAAGGCGGCCCGGCCAAGCTCGCTGACGGCATCCGAGCCGTTCGGCGGAGCCGCGAGCGCTTCGTACGAGAAGAGGATGATGCCCGCCGCGCCGAGCTTGCGCGCGGCCGCAATGTGGCTCAGCGTCTGCGAGGGCGACAACTGGTAGGCGCCGATGCCGGCCCACACCGGCAGTGAGCCCGCATGGGCGCGTGCCGCGGCGATCTGTTTCTGGAATGTCGCCGGCTCGGTGGTGTAGGCCATCGGGCACAGCACGTCGAGGAGTGACTGCTCGATCCAGCCGCGCCAGTCCTGCAGGCGCGTGTCGAACGCCGCTTGCGCGTCGGGCACCACGGCAGCGCTCACGATCGCCTTCGGGCGGGCGGTCTTGACCGCGGTGCGGATCTTGGCGACGAGCGACGTCAGCCTGGCGCGCCGGAAGTCGCTCCACCGTTCGGGAAAGAGGTTCGGGTAGGTGGCCGGGTCGAGCGCTTCGCGCGCCGTGGCTTCGCGCTTGTCCTGTTCACTCAGCTCCGGCTGCACCGTGGCCTTGAATTGCTCCATCGCCGCAGGGCTGTAATCGAAGTCCTCGTTGGGGAAGCGCACGTAATCCAGGTGCACGCCGTCGACGGCATACTTCGCCGCAATCTCGCCGATCACCGCCGCCGTGTGGTCCTGCGCCGCGGGATGCAGAGGCGAGGTGTAGAGGCCTTCGACCGTCGCGGCATTGGCGCGTGTCCACCGCGCCAGCCGGCCAACGTAGGCGGGGCTGCGCAGATCGATCTTCTTCATTTCCGCGGCAAGCTCGCGCGGCACCATCAGCCACTCTGGGGCCCGGTAGATCACATGATCGCGAGATGCGGGCAGGCTGACCGAGCTGGACACCAGGTTCACCGCAACCCACGCATGCACCTGGATTCCAGCGGCGTGCGCCTGCTGGATCACGCTCGCGAGCGGATCGAAGGTGGGCCGCGACGCCAGTTCGGACGCGCGCGGCTCGATCGTGCCCGCGTAGTAGGCGTCGCCGCGCCCGCGAACCTGCACCAGCAGGGTATTGAAGCCGCCGGCTTCGGCAGCCGCCACCATGCGCGTGATCGACTCGGGGGAAGCGAGGGTGGTGCGCGTTACCCACAACGCGCGCGTCTGCTCCGGTGCGGCGTGGAATGCAGAGGCGAGCACCGTCATACACACGACGGCACACGCGACGGAGAATATTCGCAACATGGGGAACACACAAATGTAACATGCCTGCCCGCCTTCGCGCCTGAAAGGCGCCCCGGCGAGGTCTCGCCAAAGCTCGCCACACCATTTGCGAGTGGAGGCGGATAAGCTAAACGGATGCATGTCGTTGGCATCGATGCCGGTGGCACCAAGACAATCGCGCTTCTCGCCGACCGCGAGGGCCGCGTCGTGGCCGAAGCCCGCGCCGGCGGAGCCAACCTCCAGACCGAAGGTGAGCTCGAGGTCGAGAAGGTCCTGCACGGGGTGATCGAGCAGGCCACGAGCGCCCGCAGCATCACGCCCGAAGCGGTGTGCCTGGGCATGGCCGGCGTGGATCGCGAGGACGACTACCGCGTGATGCGCGACATCATGCGCCGCCTCGGCTTTCGCGACAACACCGTGATTGTGAACGATGCGCTCATTGCCCTGGTTGCCGGCGCGGGCTCGAGTCCGGGCGTGGTAATCGTGTCGGGTACCGGATCGATCGCCTACGGCGTCAACATCCGCGGCTTCGCAGCGCGGGCGGGCGGGTGGGGGCCAATCCTCGGCGATGAAGGATCAGGCTATTGGATCGGGCAGCGTGCGCCCGAAGCGGTGATGCGCGCCGCCGACGGACGCGGTCCGCGGACCGAGCTGACCGCGCTCGTGCTCCGGCACTTTTCGCTGCCGCGCCCCGAGGCGCTGGTGCTCGAAATTTACCACCGGCCGCAGGGGCGCCGCGCGATCGGCGCGCTCGCGCCCGTGGTCGACCAGGCGCGGGCAGACGGCGACCTCGTGGCCGGCGACATCATGATGGAAGCCGGGCTCGGTCATCTCGCGCCTCGACATGCGCGGCGAGCAGTTTCCGATCCTGCTCGCGGGCAGTATGCTGAAACGCAGCGGGTGGCTCGCCTCCGAGGTGGGCCGGCGCATGGCGGAAGTCGCGCCGCGCAGCGCCGTGGCGCCGCTGCTGGACGAGCCCGCCCTCGGGGCCGTACGGCTGGCCCTCGCCGAAGCCAGGGGCCACGTGCGCGTGCCACCGTATATCGATGCGTTCCGTCCCACACCCCAGTGATCATTCAACGCTTCGCCGATGAACAGGCGCTGGCCGCCGCGCTCGCCACGCGTGTGCTCGACGCCATCGCCGCCACGCCGTCGCTCGTGCTGGGCCTGCCAACCGGCCGCACCCCGCTGGCGTTCTATCGGCAGCTGCGGGAACGACGCGCCGGCGTCGACTGGTCGTGCGTGCGCACCTTCAACCTCGACGAGTTCGCCGGCCTCGATGCCACGCATCCCAGCAGCTATCGCGCCTTCATGCACCGCGAGCTGTTCGATCACGTGTCGATCGATCCACGCCATGTCGGCATGCTCGACGGCCGTGCCCGCGACCTCAAGGCGGAATGCCGGCGCTATGACGCGGCCATTGCCGCGGCCGGCGGCATCGATTTACAGATCCTTGGCATCGGTGCCAACGGGCACATCGGTTTCAACGAACCCGCCGACGGGCTGTGCGCGCACACCCACATCGCCGACCTCGAGCCGAAGACCCGGCAGGCCAACGCGCAGCTGTTCGGCGGCGACTGGCAGGCAGTGCCCGAACGCGCGCTGTCGATGGGCATGGCGCCGATTCTCGGCGCACGGTCGGTGGTGTTGATGGCCACCGGCGCCAGGAAGGCGGAGGCGGTGCAGCGAATGGTCGAGGGATTGATTACGCCGCGGCTGCCCGCGTCATTTCTGCAGGTGCATCCGCAGGTGACGGTGATGCTTGATGCACACGCATCGATCCGGCTAAAGCCG
>JALDXK010000449.1:0-5482 GCA_032155105.1 Acidobacteriota bacterium | reverse complement strand
CAATCCGAAGCCGCTGCCGCCGAACCAGAAACTGCCGCCCGCCGTAAAACCTGCCTGGCGATACTCGAGACGGCCCGTGACGGCAGGGTCGCTCGCATCCGCGTGGCTCCCCTGCTGGCGCCCGCCGGCAATTCCTTCCTCCGCGGTGAACCCCGTCGCATCGAGGCCGGGCACCAGGTAGGCGCGATAGGCAAACCCGCGACCGAGATCCCCGAACGCACCGACGCCGATGTCGCGCCACGTCGTGGGAACGATCACCGTGTCGACGAAGGTGCGCTCGACGCCATGAAACGTCGGCGGTTCGTGCCGCTCGTTGACGATCCCCACCGGCACGAGCACCATGCCTGAGCGGAGGTTGAACCGGCGATGCATCATCAGGTCGATGTAGGCCTGCTCGATCGCGACCTCGCCGCTTTCCTCGCCACCCTCGACGAGCGCGTGCTCGATTTCGACCTCGCTCCAGAACTTGAGCCGTTCGGTGAACGAGTGGCCGACCATCAGCACGAACCGGTGCAGGTCGGTCTCGGTGGGCAGGTCCTGCTCCTTGTTGAGGTGAACCTCCATATAGCCCGACAGCGTGGGGACGCCTTCTCGCGACTGCGCCGCTGTGGGCGTAGCCATAGCGAGGAACGCCAGAGCTATGAGCGACTTCCACGACGCAAAACCGCGCAATCGATTCATCGAAATAGATATTTTGATGAATCAAAATATCATTCCCGAGAACACGGAGTCAACACTGGGAGGCGCGAGCTACCCTTGCGGGACTATGCGAGCGCCAGTGATGAAGCGGCGATAGGCCTTGTATTCGGTCGTGGTGCGGAGGCGGGGAGTGCCGGCACCGCGCGTGATCTGCAGCGAGGTGGCCGACACGGGCAGGACCAGGGTTTCGGTCGGATCGCTGAACGCCACGCGCCGGAAGCGAATCGAGGAGTCCCACCGTTCCATCGTCCAGCGCACCGGCACGCCGATGCGCTGCGCCTTGCGCGGCAGCGGGATGTCGATGAGGCCGATCAGCGATCGATCGAGGCGCAACACGTCGTGGGTCTCGGCATCAATCCAGATCTTCCCGCGCGTGCCGCCGTCGATGTCGAAGCTGATGCAGTTGTCGTGGCCGTCGACGAGCGACACGTCCACCTTCGGCTTCACGCGCTCGCGGTAGGTGATGATGATCGCGTCACGCCCGTCGACGGTGCCGCGGCCCTCATAGTCGAACGAATGTGTCTCGCGCTGGTCGGGCAGGAGGATCGACAGCGGCTGCACCTCGGAATCCTGCTGCTCCGGGGTCGTGCAGTTGTCGTAGTCCCTCTTGCGCGGTGGATGGCCGTTGACCGTCAGCACCTGGCGGAGCGTGCGGGCTTCCTTCGGCGTGGGATCCTCGGGCGTCGGCTCCCACGACAGCCGCAGCTCTGATTCGACGAACCGCGCCGGCCCGTCCGCGGAGTAGCCGAAGTTGAGCCGCTGCAGCGAGACGCGCTCGAGGCACATGATGCTCTGCGCGCGGGCGAAGTACTCGGCGACCCGCGC
This sequence comes from Acidobacteriota bacterium, assembly GCA_032155105.1. GTDB lineage: Bacteria > Acidobacteriota > Vicinamibacteria > Vicinamibacterales > UBA2999 > 12-FULL-67-14b. The sequence goes on along the minus strand of JALDXK010000449.1, from coordinate 3,958 downwards.
GCTGGCGCGGTCGAGGACGCCGTCGAGATCGATGTGCCTGGCGCCCTGCTCCGCCGACACGCACACCACGAACCCGCTGAGGAAGGCGGCGCACGAGGCGGCCCAACGACTCCGCTGCCACCCGGTACGCGGGCGACACTGTCGCTCAGGGCCTTCGGCGCGCGGCATCACTTCACCGTGAGATCGAAGCTGACCGGAATCCGCTGCGGCGCGTAACAGACCTTGTCGTCGCACGCCTGGTATTCGAGCCGCGCGCTCACCTTCAGCGGCGACGCGGCGAGCGCCTTCTTCGCGGCGGCGGTGTCGAGCACCGTGATGTGCTGCACCAGCGTGAACGGCTTGCCATAGGTCTCGACTTTCTCGTCAAGCTCCTTGAAGTGATAAATCTCCGACGGCGGATACGTGGTCGGCTCCACTTTTATCCACGGCTGGGGATCGACCTTGACCGCGATCACCTGGTAGTCGTGCTTGCCCGGTGCATAGACGTGCATGTTGCGCTTGGGCGTGACCTCGAAGGTGAGCGTCAAGCGCTTGCCCGGGGTGACCGCACGGTCGTTCGCCGAACTGTGCACCGTCAGGTGCATCGTGTCGTTTCGCACGGGCGCCGCGGCGCCCATCGGGTTTACAGGGGTTTGGGCAAAGGCACCCAGCGACCACACGGCGCACGTAGCGGCGACGAGCAGATTTCTCACGCAGAAACGATACTCCAGACGCCGCGAAGGTGAAAGCTGTCCGTGCTGTGCTGCTAAGATTCAAAGACTCCCAATGTCGGTGCGGCCACCAACGAGGATCCTCATCGCGGAAGACGATCCCGACATCGGGAACCTGCTCGAGCATTACCTCAAGAAAGCCGGGTTCCTGCCCACCCTGGTCACCTCTGGCCGCGACGTGATGCCGCAGCTCAAGCGCGACACGCCGGATCTCGTGGTGCTGGACCTGATGCTGCCGGGCATCGACGGTCTCCAGGTGTGCCGCGCAATTCGCGCCGACATCAACACCGCGGCGATTCCGATCATCATGCTGACCGCCAAGGCGGAAGAGTCTGATCGCATTGTCGGGCTCGAGCTTGGCGCCGACGACTACATCACCAAGCCCTTCAGCCCCAACGAAGTGGTCGCGCGGATTCGCGCCCTGCTGCGCCGCGCGCATCGCGCCGCGCCGGCCGACAACCGGCTCACCTATGGAACGCTGACGGTCGACGTCGATCGTCACGTGGTCAAGGTCGGCGGCGAGGAGGTCAAGCTCACGGCCAAGGAATTCCTGCTGCTCCAGTACCTGATGCAGCACCGCGGCCGCGTACTGTCGCGGGACTTGTTGCTCTCGGACGTGTGGAGCTACTCGTACACCGGCGGCACCCGCACCGTCGACGTGCACGTCCGGCGATTGCGCGAAAAAGTGCCGATGCTGGCCGACGCGATTGTGACCGTCAAGCAATTCGGCTATAAGTTGCTCGACCCCGCCCCTGGCCACTGAGCCACTGATTAGACACCGACGAGATTGCCGACCAGCGTTGCCCTTGCCCTCGCGTTTGCCGCCGGCGTGCTGGCCGCCGCAGTGGCGGTGTACTTCTATCGATCCTCGATCGTCGACCGCGACCGGGAACGCGTCGGCGCCATCCTGTCGGTCGCGCGCCGCTACCTGCTCGGCGACCTCAGCCGCCCGGCGCCCGATTACGGAGACGACGATCTGGGCAGCGTCGCGCGCGCCATGGATCAGGCGGTGCAGGAACTTGGCAGCCGCGTCGATAGCCTGACGCGCGATCGCGCGCGCATGGAAGCGATCCTGTCGAGCATGATCGAAGGCGTGCTGGTGGTCAACGAGCAGGGGCGCTTGCAGCTCGTCAACGATGCGGCCCGGCGCATCCTCAAGCTCGAAAAGGAATCCCTTGGCCGCTCCTACGTCGAGGCCATCCGCCACCCCGGCATCGTCGAACACATCGGCCGGGCGCTGGCCGGCGCAGAAACCGACGGGCTCGAGCTGTCGGTGACGCGCGATACGACGCGGACCCTGGTCGCGCGGGTCACGCCGGTGCTCGCGGCCGGACGCGGCGCGGTGCTGGTGATGCACGACATCACCGAGCTGCGCAAGGCCGACCTCGTGCGCCGCGACTTCGTCGCCAACGTGTCGCACGAACTCCGGACGCCGCTCACCGCGATCAAGGGCTACGCCGAAGCCCTCCTCGACGATGCGGAGGATCCGGAGGCACGGGAGAAGTTCCTCGACATCATCCATCGCCATTCGACGCGCATGGAGCGGCTGGTGAAAGACCTGTTGCGGCTGGCGCGCCTCGATGCCGGACAGGAAGCGGTCGAGGTCGTGCCCTGTGACGTCGAAGGATTGCTGAAAGGCATCGCGAACGACTTCGAGCCGATCGCGGCGCAGAAACAACAGTCGATCGACCTGCGGGTCGCGCCGGAGGCGGCGACGCTGGTCACCGACGCGGCGAAGCTCCACGACATCGCCCGGAACCTGGTGGAGAACGCCGTGAATTACACGCCCGATGGCGGCGCCATCGACGTGCGGGCTGCGGTGGCGAATGGATTTTTCCAGCTGACGGTGGCCGACACCGGTCACGGCATCGCGCCCGATGACCTCGGGCGCGTGTTCGAACGGTTCTACCGGGTCGACAAGTCGCGCACCCGGCCGGGCGGCACGGGTCTTGGCTTGTCGATCGTGAAGCACCTCGTCCACGTGCTCGATGGCGAGGTCACGGCCTCAAATCAACAAGGGGGCGGAGCGCTCTTCACTGTGACTCTGCCTCTCAGATAACGACGGTTACAAGGTTACAAAGTTACAGGGTTACAAGGTTCTCTGACACTGTTCTGTTCTGGTTCTGGTTCTGGTTCTGGTTCTGGTTCGGTTCTGGTTCTGTTCTGAGAACCAATTGGGAGAACCCTATAACCCTGTAACCGTGTAACCCTGTAACCGTTTTCTCACGGTAAGCCGGCGAATGACAGTAAGTACCAGGTTGCGCCGGCGATCCCAGCTGACATCGGGATGGTGAGAATCCACGCCCACACGATCTGACCGGCAATTCCCCACCGCACCGCTGAGAGACGCCGCGTCGATCCCACGCCGATGATCGCGCCGGTGATCGTGTGCGTGGTGCTCACCGGCACGCCGAGGGCGGTGGCCGTGAACAGCGACACCGCGCCTGCGGTTTCCGCGGCAAAGCCGCCCACCGGCTGCAGCCTGGTGATCTTCGATCCCATGGTGTGAATGATGCGCCAGCCGCCGGCAAGCGTGCCGAGCGAAATGGCCCCGTGCGCCGCGAGCACCACCCAGAACGGGATGGTGAACTCCGTCAGCAAGCCGCCGGCGAACAGCGCACCCGCGATGATGCCCATCGTCTTCTGCGCATCGTTGCCGCCGTGGCCCAGGCTGTAGGCTGCCGCCGACAGCAGCTGCAGTTTGCGGAAGTGCTGATCGACGCGCGACGGCTTCATGCCGCGACAAATCCAGTAGACGATCACCATCAGCGTGAAACCGAGGATGAAGCCGAACCCGGGCGCGAGGACGATGAAGATCAGCGTCTTGGTCCAGCCCGACGGAATCAACGCGCTCGTGCCAACCTTCGCGATCGCCGCGCCGGCGTAGCCGCCGATCAGCGCGTGCGACGAGCTGGTCGGCAGGCCGTAATACCAGGTGATCAGGTCCCAGACGATCGCGCCCGTGAGTCCCGCGAGAATCACCGACGTGGTGACAATGCTGATGTCGACCATGCCGGAGCCCACCGTCCTGGCCACCGCCGTGCCGAACACGAAGGCGGCGACGAAATTGAAGAACGCAGCCCAGATCACCGCGTGCCCCGGTTTCAGGACGCGGGTCGACACCACCGTCGCAATCGAGTTCGCGGCGTCGTGAAACCCGTTGATGTAGTCGAAAACGAGGGCGACGACGATGACCAGGATGACGAGTGCGAATTCCACCGCGCGCTACCCGTGCTTGACCACGACGC
>JALDXK010000448.1:0-5488 GCA_032155105.1 Acidobacteriota bacterium | reverse complement strand
AATCACGTGGTGGTGGTGAGGGACGGACAGGAGGCGGTGGACTGGCTCGAAGGCGCCGGCGCGCGTGCCGGCCGTGACGTCCACGACGTGCCGGCGTTGATCCTGCTCGATCTCAAGCTGCCGAAGGTCGACGGCCTCGACGTGCTACGTCGCCTGCGCCAGAATTCGCGCACGGCGCTGGTGCCGGTCGTGATCCTCACCTCATCGAAGGAAGATCGCGACCGGGCGAGCGGCTACCAGGGCGGCGCCAATTCCTACGTCCAGAAGCCGGTCGACTACACCGCGTTCGTCGACGCGGTGAGGCAACTCGGCATCTATTGGCTGATGCTCAACGAACCTCCGCCTAACTAGACTTCTTCAGCTCGTCGATCAGGGCCTGAACCGCTTTGGCATAGGCCGCATCGGCCTCGGCGTGCGCCTTCATGTACTCGGCTTCGGAGATCTTGTCCTCGCGCCAATTGCCGTCGAAGCGCATGCTCTTGGCGGCCACGTCGAGCGAATCGGCAGGGCCCTCCCGGTTCTCGGGGCGCGAACGCAGGCCGTCCGGGCCTAGGTCGGTCACGAAATGCCGCGACTCGATGATCGACGCGCTGTTGAGATCGATATAGACTTCGCGATACTCCTTCTTCAGGAGCTTTTCGTTGACGACGGAGGGTGCGCTGGTTTTCGCCCACACCACCATCATCTGACCGGGGAACGTCAACGCTCCGACGAACTCTTCTTTCGAATCGGGCATGCGCGCGGCGATGCTCTCGATTTTTCGGCTGCTCAGCAGCTGCGCCAGCTCCTTGGCCGGCGCGGCCGAGACCGGGTCCTGCGCCCACGCTGCAGGCGCGGCGAGGACGCACAAGATCACGGACAGGAGTGCACTGGTGACGGGGAAAGGGGCAAAAGATTTCATGCCCCCCATTTAACACACTAGCCGATGAAAAGCGATTCCTCTTCGTCCACGGTGGGTCGCGGCGCGGTGCGGCGGCGCGAAGCTTCGCGCATGCTGCGGAAGGAATCGAGCACCGCCCTGACGCCGGCCATGATGGCCATACCCTGGCGGGCCGGACCGATCACGAACTCGTGCGCGGCGTCCAGGGTCTTGTCGACGCGCTCGACCATCTCGCCGAACACGCGGTCGAGACGCTCGGCCTGCCTCGCCGCCAGGGCGGCGGCGCGGGCCGCCTCGCTGGACAGCGCGTTCAGGTTGGCGATCATCGGCTTGATCTCCTGGTCCATCTTCGTGGCGAGATCGTCGACACGCCGCGCCAGCCGCATGCCGGCGATGATCGCGACGACCTGGATGGCCGCCATCACCATCACCGCCAGCGCGATGATCCCGAGAAACAGCTCGCCGGTCTGCGTCACACCTGGTCTCCGCGTTCGCGCGACTGCTGCTGATAGGCCTCGCGGCCGCGCTCGACGGCGGTGAGAATGTTGTCGCGCTCGCGGCGGTAGAGCTCGCGCCCCTCGTCCATGGCCTCGCGCGCCTTGGCCTTGCCTTCACGCGCCTTCTGGCCGAGGTAGTCACGGGTTTCCTCGCCGCTGGCCGGCGCGAACAGGATCGCCGCCGCCGCGCCGGTGAGGGCGCCGATCACGAATGCCACCATGATGCTGCCGGAATTGTCACGTGCCACCGTGTCCTCCGTCCCTCTCCGTGCGCTCGGGGTTAGAAAATACTCACCTTCACGTTCAGGTACTTCTTCGGATCCTTGCTGATCTCGGCAACCAGCGCGCGTATCTCGGTGATCGTCTGGTTCATGTTCTCATATAACCGCTTGTCGCGCAGCAACTGGCCCGCCGTGCCCTCGCCGGTGTTGAGGTTCTGCAGCACCGTGTCGAGCCGCGCCGTGACCGAATCCAGCCGCTTGTAGAGTTCGTCCTCGGCGATCAACTTGCCGATGGTGCCCTCGCCGCGATTGATCTTCGCGGTCATGCCTTCGAGGTTGGCCGTCGCCTGGGTCAGCCGATCGGCGAGGCCCTGGTCGTAGAGCAGCTTCCCGAGGCTGCCCTCGCCCTTGCGCAGGCCGCCGGTGATGGCGTTCAGATTGGCCACCGAGGATTCGAGCTCGTTATACATCTTCGGGTTGTTGGCGAGCTGCCCCATCGTGCCGCGGCCATCCGCGATGTTCCTCGTCACCCGTTCGGCCGCGCCGAGCAGCGCGTTGAACTCGCGATACAACGCATCGTCGGTGAACAGCTTGCCGACCGTGCCGCGTCCCTTGCGGATGTCCTCGACCAGCAGCCGCGCCTCGTTGATGCCGGCGCCGGCCTGGCTCGTGAGCTGCGCGATGCTGCCTTCCGCCACGCCGGTCCGCACGTAACCCCACTCCGGGATCGGCGTGCCGCCGGGACCTGGCGTGATGTCCACGGCGCCTTCACCGAGCAGCGAGATCGACCCAATCGACGCCATCGACCGATCGGTCACCAGCGGCCGCATGTCCTCGAGGACGGTGAACCACACCTCGACCCCGTTCGCCGACAGCTCGACGTTGTTGACCGCACCTACTTCCACGCCCGCAACGCGGACCGGCGATCCATTCATCAGGCCGGCGACGTTGTCGAACTGCACCTTGAGGTTGTAGTTCTGCCAGAAGAAGCCGCCGCCGCCGCCGACGGCGAAAATCAACAACCCCGCCATCACCAGGGCGAAGACGGAGATCAGGCCGAACTTCAGTTCGGCCCAGGCGAGTGAACGAGTGCGTGGCATGACCCTTCAATCCTCTTACGAAAGGAACGTCTGTAGATACGGATCCTGCGAGTGCCGCAGTTGCTCGGCGGTGCCCTCGAAATGGACCCGGCCTTCCTTGATCATCACGAAATCGGCCTGATCGATCTTGTCTTGCGCGGCCTGGACGAGTTCCACCGTGTGGTCGGCACGGCGGCGCGCCTCCTGCGTGGCGACGTAAAACGCGTCGCGTAGCTGGTGCGTCACCAGCACCGAGGTCACCTGCTCGAGGTCGCGCAGCTTGATGATCTCGTCGTCCACCGTGAGCGAGGTCATCGGGTCGAGGCCGGTGGTCGGCTCGTCGTACAACAGCAGCTTCGGCCGCGCTGCCATGGCCCGCGCAATGGCGACGCGCCGGCGTTGGCCGCCCGACAGGGCCGACGGCATCTTGTCGATGTGCTCGCGAAGACCAACGAAGCCCAACAGCTCTTCGACCCGCCGATGAATCTCGTGGGTCGGCATGTCGGTCTCTTCATAGAGCTTGTAGCCGACGTTCTCGCCGACCGTGAACGAGTCGAACAGCGCGCCTTCCTGGAACACCATGCCCATGTGATGGCGCACGCCCATCATCTGCGCCTCGGTCATCGTGTCGACGCGATGTCCCAACACCCACACCGTGCCCGAGTCCGGCTTCAGCAGCCCCAGCATCAGCTTCAGGATCGTCGACTTCCCGGCGCCGCTGGCGCCCAGGAAGATCTTGGTGTGCCCGGCGCGCACCGAGAACGTCACGTCGCGCAGGATCACCTTCTCGTCGAACTGCAGCCACACCTTGTCGAACAACACCACCGGCGCGTGCGGCTCGACGAGCTCGATGGGCAACCCGAAGTCGGCGATGTTCTTGGTGCGCATCAGAACAGGATCGAGATCAACAGCCTGGTGACGAAGAAGTCGACGACGAGGACCACGACCGACGCCGCCACCACCGCGTTGGTCGTGGAGCGACCGACGCCTTGCGTGCCGCCGCTGGTGCGCAGGCCGACATGACAGCCGATGGTGACAATCACGAAGCCAAGAAAGAACGGCTTGATGATGCCCATCCACACGTCCTGGATGTAGAGGCCTTCCACCACCGAGCTCCAGTACACGCCGGACGAGACGCGCAACTGCGTGACGGCGATGATCCACCCGCCCAGCATGCCGACGGTGTTGGCGACCACGGTGAGGATCGGACACATGATGAAGCCGGCCAGGACGCGCGGCACCACCAGCTTGCGCATCGGGTCGGTGCCCAGCGCGCGCAGCGCGGCGATCTGCTCGGTCACCACCATCGAGCCGAGCTCGGCGGCGATGCCCGACCCGACGCGGCCGGCCAGCATCAGCGCGGTCAGCACGGGTCCCAGTTCCTTGATCATCGAGGCGCTGATCAGGCGGCCGACAAACGGCCGCGCGCCGAACTGGTCGAGCGTCATGCCCGACTGCAGCGCCAGCACCGCGCCGGTGAAGAAGCCGGTGAGCAACACCACGGTCAGCGACCCGAGGCCGATGATGTCGATTTGCTCGATCAGGTCGTGGAAGTAGAAGGGCCGGCTGACGGCACCTTTCGCCGCCGCGATGCACAGCTTGACGTACTCCTGGACTTCGAGCAGGCCTTTCTTGATTGCCTCGACCAGCCAGCCGGATTTGTGCGGTTCGGTCATCGCGTGGTGGCCGGTCCGAGGCCGAGGTCGCGCGTCCGCAGCGCGCGAATCTGGTCGCGGAGTGAGGCCGCCTTCTCGAAATCGAGGTTGGCGGCCGCGGCCTTCATCTGCTGATCGAGCGTCGCGATGTGCGCCTCGAGCTCGGCAACCGAGCGGAATGCCGGGCGCAGGTCGCGCGGGTCGGCCACGGTCGAGTAATCGCGGTCGTACACGCTCGATAGGACGTCGTCGATGGCCTTGACGATACTGGTCGGCGTGATGCCGTGCTCCTCGTTGTATTCGCCCTGGCGGGCACGGCGGCGCTCGGTCTCGTTGATCGCGGCGCGCATCGAGTCGGTCATCTTGTCGGCGTACATGATCACGCGGCCGTTCACATTGCGGGCCGCGCGGCCCGACGTCTGGATCAGCGCGCCGCCCGATCGCAAGAAGCCTTCCTTGTCGGCGTCGAGAATCGCAACCAGCGACACTTCCGGCAGGTCGAGGCCTTCGCGCAGCAGGTTGATGCCGACAAGCACGTCGAACATCCCGCGGCGCAGGTCGCGCAGGATCTCGACCCGCTCGAGGGTCTCGATGTCCGAGTGCAGGTAGCGCACCTTGACGCCCAGCTCCTGGTAGTACGTCGTCAGGTCCTCGGCCATGCGCTTGGTGAGCGTGGTCACGAGCACGCGCTCCTTGCGCTCGACGCGATCGCGAATCTCCTTGAGGAGATCGTCGACCTGTCCCTTGACCGGACGGACTTCAATCGGCGGATCCATCAGCCCGGTCGGCCGGATCACCTGCTCGACGACGACGCCGCCCGACTTCTGCAGCTCGTAAGGACCGGGCGTGGCCGACACGAACACCATCTGCCCGACGCGGGCCTCCCACTCCTCGAAGTTCAGCGGCCGGTTGTCGAGCGCCGACGGCAGGCGGAACCCGAAATCGACGAGCACTTCCTTGCGCGAGCGGTCGCCGTGGTACATGCCGCGCACCTGCGGCACGGTCTGGTGACTTTCGTCGACGACCACCAGCGCATCCGACGGCAGGTAGTCCAGCAGCGTCGGCGGCGGCTGGCCGGCCGAGCGCTGCGTGAGGTGCCGTGAGTAGTTCTCGATGCCGTGGCAGTAGCCGATCTCCTTGATCATCTCGAGATCGA
>JALDXK010000447.1:0-5489 GCA_032155105.1 Acidobacteriota bacterium | reverse complement strand
GGTATTCCTGCCGGTCGGTTTCATGACCGGCATCGTCGGCCAGTTCTTCAAGTCGTTCGCGCTGACGATTGCCTTCGCGGTGTCGATCTCGCTGCTGGTCGCCTTCACGCTCGACCCGATGCTGTCGTCGCGGTTCGTGCGGTTCATCCCGCTCGAGGAGCGCACGCGGACGCGCACCGGGCGGTTCCTGGAGCGCGTCGGCGAGTTCTACGACGGCATCGATCGCCGCTATCACCGGCTGCTCGAATGGGCGATCGCGCACCCCTGGAAGATCGTCGCCACCGCGGCGCTGGTGTTCTTCGCCAGCATGTCCACGTTGTCGGTGATCGGCACCGAGTTCGTACCACAGGAAGATCGCGGCGAGTTCGCCGTGAACATCGAGGTCCCGGCCGGCACCGCCTTCGAGCAGACCGTGGCCCACGTCGCCGAGGTCGAGACGGTGGTGCGGGAGATGCCGGAAGTGAAGCAGATCTTCTCCACCGTCGGCTTCGAAGGCAGCCCGCTCAAGGCGTCGCTGCGCGTCAAGGCGGGCAAGAAGCACGAGCGCGAACGCGGCCTCGCCGAGCTGAAGGAAGACATGCGCGCGCGGCTGAAGCAACTGCCGCTGCTCAAGATGACGGTAGCCGACCCCGAGTTCATGCAGGGCGCTCCGACGCAGGCGCCGCTGAGCGTGTTCCTGCGCGGCGACGACATGGCGGAACTGCAGCGCCTGAACGAAGAAGTGGTGCAGAAGGTGCGCGCGGTGCCGGGCGCGGTCGACGTGGACAGCACGCTCGAGACCGGCCAGCCCGAAATGGTCGCCGACGTGAATCGCGAACTCGCCGCCGACCTCGGCTTCGACGTCGGCTCGGTGGCGATGCAGCTGCGCGGCATGGTCGAAGGCATCGTCCCCACACGCCTGCGCGAGGACGACAAGGAGTACGACATCCGGGTCCGCCTGGCGCCGGAGTTCCGCAACGACTTCGAGTCGATCGCGCGGACGCCGCTCTACTCGCCCACGGGCGCAGTCGTGCGGGCCCGCGACATCGTGCGGCTCAAGCCCGAAGTGGGCCCGGCGGCGATCGAGCGCGAGGCACGGCGCCGTCAAGCCAAGATCAACATCGAGCTGTCGGATCGCTCGCTGGGCGAAGTCACCGCCGATGTCGACACGGTGATGCAGAGCATCACGCTGCCGCCGAACTTCGAGTGGGGTTTTGCCGGCGACGTCGAGATGATGCAGGAATCGGCCGCGGCCATGGGCCTCGCGCTGATCCTCGCCACGGCGTTCATCTACATCGTGCTGGCGTCGCAGTTCGAGTCGTTCCTCGAGCCGTTCCTGATCATGATCTCGCTGCCGCTCGCCCTCGTCGGCGCGCTGCTGGCGATCCTGCTGACCGGAAAGAACCTGGGCATGCCGGCGATGATCGGCGTGGTGATGTTGATGGGGCTGGTGACGAAAAACGCCATCCTGCTCGTCGACCTGACGAACCAGTACGTCCGTGAAGGCATGAGCATCAGGGACGCCATCCTCAAGGCCGGCCCGGTGCGCCTGCGCCCCATCCTGATGACGACGATCGCGATGATTCTCGGCATGCTGCCGTCGGCGATGGGCCGCGGCGAAGGCAGCGAGTTCCGCTCGCCGATTTCGATCGCCACGATCGGCGGCCTCATTACCTCGACGCTGCTAACGCTGATCGTCGTGCCGGTCGCCTACCTGTTGCTGGCGCGCACGCTGGAACGGGTGAAGGCCTGGCGCGCGTCGGACGTGCGCGTGCCGCAGGCGGTGCGCGTGGCCGGCGTGGTGCTGCTGGTGGCCGTCCTCGGCTGGCTGATCTCGGCGACCACTGCCTTTGCACAGACAGGCCCGTTGACGCTGACGTTCAACCAGGCGCTCGAACGTGCGCTGTCGAACAACGAGGGCTTGAAGGTCGCGAAGGAAAAGGTAGTGGAGACGCAGGCGCGGGTGCAGGAGTCGAAGACCAACTTCCTGCCGCAGGTCAACCTCGGCTACAACTTCACGCCGGCGCAGCGCTTCCCGGTAATCAAGATTCCGGCCGGCGTGTTCGGCCCCGAGGAGCAGACGTTCCAGGCCGGGTTCGCGCAGAAGAACGTCGTGCAGTTCTTCGTCAGCCAGCCGATCTACACCGGCGGCCGCCTGAACAACGCCTACGGCATCTCCTCGTCGACGCTCGATGCCTCGAAGCTCGAACTCGAGCGCACGCGACAGGAGATCGAATATCGCGTGGTCGAAACATTCTACGCGGCGCTGATGAACCAGCGCGGCGTGGCAGTGGCCGAGGAACAGATTCGCCTCAACGAAAAGCAGCTCGAACTGGCCAAGGCGCGGTTCGAAGCCGGCTCGGTGGCGCGTCTCGACGTGCTGCAAGCCGAAGTGGAGCTGGCCAATTCGAAAGCACGCCGCATCCAGGCCAAGGCGCAGGTCGATACCTCGGTGCAGGCGCTGCGCGGAGTGCTGTCGCTGCCGCAAACGCAAGCCATCACGCTTGACGGCTCGCTCGACGAGCCGGTCGTGGGCCCAGCCCGGGAGGAGCTCGATCAGCAACTGCCCCAGCGGCCCGACTTGAAGGCCTTCAACGCCCGCCGCCAGGCCGCCGAATATTCGGCCGATCTCGCCGACGGCGAGTGGAAGCCGAGCCTCGCCTTCACCGGCAACATGCAGTACCAGCAGGATGCAGTGGGGTCGCTGCTGGGACGCGACAACCAGAGCTACGCGTTCGGTGTGCAGATGCAGGTGCCGCTGTTTGCGGCGCCAGGCGCTGCGGCGCGCCGCAGCGTGGCGCAGTCGCAGATGCGCCAGGCCGAGCACGGCCTGCGCTTCGCCACCGACAACGCGCGGCTGGAACTCGAATCGGCGTGGACGGCGCTCGAAGCCTCGGCCGAGGTGGTGACGACGCAGGAAAAGGCACTGGAGCTGGCGCGCGAGAGCGTCGCCATCGCCCAGGTGTCGTACGAGAACGGGGTGATTACGTCTGCCGAGCTCAACGACGCGCAGGTGCGGCTGCTGCAGACCGAGTGGCTGCTGATGCAGGCGAAATACGCGCGCATTACCGCCGCCGCCCGCGCCAAGGTCGCGGCCGGTGTCTCATAAATAACTTTGTGATATAAAGTCTGTGTGCGTCTCGACCGGTGGGTGTTCATCAGACTCGCCATCGCGGGTCTGGTCGGCGCCGCCCTGTTCCCGTTCGCGGTCTATTATGTTGGTCTCGCGGTCGCACCATCGCGGCCGATGCCGGCGCAGACGCCGGTGCCCCCGCTGATCGCTGACGCGCTCTGGGCACGGGCCGACGGCGGCCGGGCCACCGGTTTCACGCCAATCACACACGTCAGCATGGCGCAGTTCGTCGCCTGTATCGCTGTCGAGGATTTCAAGGATACGACACCCGGCGACGCACGCCGTGTGGCGGCATGTCAGAGATACCAGCCCGGGATTCTCGGCGTGGAATACCTCTCCACCGTGCACATGCGCGATGCGAACCTGCAGCCGTCGTTCCGCGAGGGCCTCGCCCGCCTCTCCACCACGATCTGGCTGACGCACTCATGGACGAAAGCCGATTTCCTCAGCACCCTCGCCGAGCGCGGTGAAGTGGGTTCCGGCTTTCGCGGCGTGGAAGCCGCCGCGCAAGGATACTTCGGCCGCGCCGCCGCCCAGTTGACGCTGCCCCAAGCGGCGCTGATCGGCGCCTTCATGGGCGATCGCCGAGTCGATCCCTGGTGCGATCCTGAGTCGGCCGCCGTCATGCGCCGACGGATCCTCGAGCGGATGCGCGACAACCTCGTCATTGACGATGCGGCGGTCCAGGCCGCGAACGTCAGCGAGCTCGGACTCGGGGCGGCGCCCGCCAATCACGCCCCCTGCCGCAACTAGTCGATTTACTTTTTCTTCTCGATCTTGATTGCCGCCATCGCCGGCGCCTCGCCCTTCAGTTCGTCGTCGCCGGTCGCGAAGGCGTTGAGGTGCAGGAAATACGCGATGATGTCGCCATACTCCTGCTGTTGAAGGCTGCCCGGGTTGTCCTCAGGCATCGTCCCGCTCGCGATGTCCCACACGTCCTTGAGCGGCTTGCCGTCCCACGGATCGAGAAAGGTATCGCCGGTAAACCGCGCGGTGTCGTGGCACGCCGTGCACTTGGCTTCGAACACCTTCTTGCCGCGCTCGGCCTGCGCGGCAGTGTAGACACCGCTGTTGGTCGTCTTGGTGGGCGCCTGGCCGTTCAACGCGGTCGCGCTGACCATCACCACCAGCGCCGTTCCACTGATGAAAAGAATCGGATGAATCATCGGTTACGCCTGTAGCTTTCCAAAATGCCGCTCGTAACGAGCGGTGAACTCCTCCCAAGTATACGCATGAGCCGTGCCGCCCAGGTGCTCGAGCGCATACGTGGCCGCCACACTGCCGAGCCGCCCGCACACGGCGTAGGGCGCGCCAATCGCCAGGCCCTTCATGAACCCGCCACGGAACGCGTCGCCCACACCGGTGGGATCCTCGATGCGAGCCGGCGGGACCGCGGGCACATCCTCCACGCCCTCGCGCGTGTGAATACTGCAGCCCTTCTCGCCCTTCGTGATCACGAGCAGCGGCGCATGGGTGAGGATGTCGGCTTCGCCCATGCCGGTCTTCTGGCGCAGCAGCTCCATCTCGTAGTCGTTGACGATCACCATGAATGCGCCGGTCACGCCACTTGCCAGCTGCGAGCCTTCCATCCGTGCGCACTGCTGACCGGGATCCCAGATGTACTTCACGCCCATCGCTGCGCACTCTTCCGCATACTGCACCATGCCGCCCGGATCGTTGGGCGACACGATCACCAGTGCGTCCTTGATGCCCGCCACCGTGCGCATCGACAGCTCGCCGGCATTCGCCATGGCGCCGGTGTAGAACGACGCAATCTGGTTGCTGTGCTGGTCGGTGCTGCAGAAAAACGAGGCGCAGAACTTCCCGTCGATCATCTTCACCAGCGACGTGTCGATGTTCACCGCGTCCATCCAGGCCCGGTACTCGGGAAAATCCTGCCCCGCGGTGGCCATGAGGTACGGACGTTCGCCCAGCAGCGCAATGGTGTAGGCGATGTTCGGTCCGCATCCGCCGCGGCGCTTGTCCATCGAATCCACGAGAAAGCTGAGCGAGATCCGGTGCATGTGTTCCGGCAGGAAGTGTTCGGTGAACTTCCCGGGAAACGACATCAGGTAGTCGAAGGCGATCGAGCCGGTAACGATCAGTTTCATGAGGGACCTGGGGCTTGGGGCTTGGGACTTGGGCGAGTCAATTCACGTACTTGCCAATCAGCGGCGTCAGGTCGCGCTTGACCTTCTCCGGGATGGCGTCCTTGTGGGTGAGGATCGCGCTGCGCAGCGCGTGATGCGCCGGGTCGCGATGGGTCACATCGAGCCGCTCGACGACCTTGGCGATCACCTCCTGCGCCATCTTCACGTTGGCGGTGAGGTAGCCGATGATCATGTCGATCGTCACCGAGTCGTGGTACGCCTGGTTG
>JALDXK010000446.1:0-5499 GCA_032155105.1 Acidobacteriota bacterium | reverse complement strand
ATGACGGAGTTGCGAGCGAAGAAAGCCACGACTTGGTTCGTCGGCAACCATCGCGTGATCACGAAGGCGGCCAACGTGTAAGTGATGTACACGCTGGAGATCGCGAACGAGACGAGCAAGGCAGAGAGCAAGGTCGGCTCGCCAGCGGTCATGAACGGGAACGTCAACCGCCATGGCACGATGGTCGATGCCAGCGGCCACAACAGTGGCAGAAGGCACGCGGCGGGTACCCACCGCTGTGAGCGGAGTGTGCTGATGCGACCGGCGAACAGCCCCAGGATCAGTACGTCAACCCAGTTGGTAAAGGACATGTAGCCCGTGAAGAGGCCGAGCCACTGCATGAGAATCGTTCTGATGGCGATACCCGCTAGGTATGCGACGCACACCTGCAGAGGGCCAATGTGGCAACCGCGAAGCGCAGCGGCCCAGAAGAGCAACAAATGCGCGTAGGTGCCGATGTACCAAGTGGTTGGATTAGCAGGAAAGTCGTTTAGTAATAGATGCAGCCCGGCAAGCGGGAGGTAATTGCTCTCGTTGAGATCGTTCCACAAAGCGAGACCGATGGCGCTCATGAGCACCGCTGCCATCAGACCGACGGTCCAGATTTCGAAAAGCCGGTTGAAGATGATGTGTAGGGACGATTTGGTATCTCGCGCGAGCGACACCCCGGTAGCGAAGACAAAGAATGCGACACCGAGTTGCTTGGGATATACCGGTGGTGTGAGGCCGACGCTCGATGCGGCGGCGACATGCCCATACACCACCAATCCCAGACCGATCGCTTTCATCCAATCCAGGTACGGCAGGTGTGCTCTGGGCACGACTCCGGTCCTCAGTGCGCGGACCCGTCGCCCGCGCGCACCTGCGTGGGCACGTGTTCCGCGGGTGGTCGCAAATGTCGGACGAATCTCGCAGGATTTCCCGCGACCATGACGTGACCTGGGACAGCTGCCGATACCACAGAGCCCGCCGCCACCATGCAGCCATCACCCATGTTGTCCATGATGATGGCTCCCTCGCCGACCCAGTTGTTGCGTCCGATCTCGATCTGTGTCAATCGCGCTGAATCCGTCGCGCTCCAACGTCCCGAAGGCAGCAACGAGTGATGTTGCCCTCCGCTCAACAGACTGACTCGGCTGCCGATCAATGTGTATTCGCCTATCCGTGCGGATCCCACGAGCGCGTACGCACCCACATACACACCGGCGCCGAGCGCCACACTCCGTCGGCTGAACACCGCCCCGAACTCAATCGTGACGTCTTCGGCGCAGGCGTCCAACGTCCATCGATAGAACCCTCTGCGCAGAAAGCGTCCGGGTGCACCCGGCAGGACAGCCATGACGTGGGTCCAGAAGGCAAAAATCCCGGAAGCACCAGCAAAGAAGCGGTGTTCGACCCAGCACGTGAGCGCGCACGGCGCAACGATCAACATCGCCAGCTGGTTCAACGCATGCTTGAGCCCGGCCGGGCGCGCCGATGCCGTCCGCTCAGAACTAACCGTAAGCATCGTGTGCCAATCGCCGGCGTTTGAATCGCTCGGAGTGGAGCGAGGTCTCAACCAGTCGGATGCGTACGGGAATCTTGTAGCGACTCAATCGCGATGCGCAGAACTCGCGCATGCGGACCTTGAACTCTTCCAGCGTTTCTGGACGAACGAGTCGGACTGTCGCTGTCACCACCTGACCTGTAATCGGGCTTCGCTCGCCCGTCACCGTGACATCCGCGACGTTATCGAGCTCGAGCAGCACGCTTTCCACTTCGGCCGGATAGACCTTGCTTCCTCCCACGTTGATGATCTCGTTGTGACGACCTTTGAAACGCAACCATTCACCGTCGACGTCAACCAGGTCACCGGTGTCGAAAAAGCCCTCCGCGTCGAATGGGTTTGGCGCATTGAGATAGCCGAGCATGGCTGACTTGGCACGGATCCAGAGACGACCGTCCACGACCTTGGTTTCGAAGCCTTCCCCGCCAACGCGGACCCATAAAGAGTCGGAACTGCGCGACTGCGATCGCAGAATGCCCAGCTCGCTCAGGCCGTACGTTTGGAGAAGGCGCACACCGGGAAACGCCTGGGTGACCTGTTTCAGCGTGCTCTCAAGCATCGGCTCGGTACCGTAGGTAATGAGCGCGAGCGATGACAGGTCGATGCCGAGATGCGCCTCCGAGAGGAGCAGCAAGTTGAGAAACGTCGGCGACGTCGGCAGGAGCTCAACACGATGTTGCGCGATCGCCTGGCAGACGGCAGGAGGTGTGCGCTCTGCCGCCACGACGGCGCTGCCGCCGTTGGCCAGTGTGTAGAAGAGCGTGTTGATGCCCCCGATGTGATCGAGCTGCAGAAACACCAGCGTCCGATATCGGTGACGGGGCGTCCGAAACTTGTCGAGCAACGCTGAGAGATCGTGCAGCGCACACTTGTGCGCTCCGGTCGACCCTGACGAGAACAGGACTAATCCCGGTACTCGGCGGTTGCGGACTTCGGAATAGAGCTGGTGTGCCGCGCTGACCGGCATGCGGTGCACGGCAGGCGCTCCTTCCGTGTCGGTGATCCAGTACTCGGACTGGGAGACCTCCATGAACGCCTGATGGTGGGCCGAGACATCCTTGGACAGTGGCACCGCGACGTGCCCATTCCAGGCGAGCGCCAACAGAAGCGAAACCGTCCCCGGTCCATAATCGCCGTCGAACGCCACCACGGATCCCGGCTCGAAGCCTTTGATCATGTCCGTCCAGCCGTCAACGCGCTCGAGGAGCTGCTGGTACGTGCAGAGTCCCCAGGGACCCGCGACAGCGACGGTCTCACCACGCGAGGCCATGGATTCACGAAGCCAGTGTTGAATCGTCATGCGAACCCACCGAGATAAACGACCTGACCCGTGATGAGGTCACTTTCAGGTCGCAGAAAGAAGTCGATCACATGACAGACGTCGGCAGGATGGGCCTGACGACGGACCGCCTGGAGATTCAGCAGTCGGGAGATCTTGTCTGCCGGCAGCCCTTCAGTCAGGCGGGTGGGGATCAGGGACGGTCCGACGGCGTTACATGTGATCCTGAACGGGCCGACTTCTCGCGCGAGGATGCGAGTAAAGGCCTCCACGGCGCTTTTGGACGCGGCGTACACGGCTTCACCCTCGAGGCGGAGGGGTACGGCCACCGTGCTGATGTTGACGATTCGACCGGCAGCCGACCGTTTCAGTAGACGCAGGCCCCCATGCGTCAGGATCATCGGTCCCAGGAGATTCGTATCGATGACCTTCCGCATCGAGGCTGGCGGCGTCAGGGCGAATGCGTTCATCGACGCGATACCCGCGTTGTTGATGAGAACATCGAGTCCATCATGATCAGTGCGGATACGCGCGAAGACGTCCGCGACAGCGCGATCCTCGGTGACGTCGGCCAGATAGTGCGAGTAGCGCTCGTGCTCGATCGTTGCGGGGCTGCGGCCGCACCCCATGACGACATCGCCTTTGGCGAGATAGTGCTCGGCGAGAGCCTTCCCCAGCCCGCGAGTCGTGCCGGTGATGAAGACTCGTCGTGTCACGCGCCGCCTGCCGAGGTAAGTTTCTCGATATAAGCAGTGAGTGACGGAACGTCACGAAACGGGCTGTGCCGCTGCGACATCGCGCGCTCGTCACTCAGCACAACCGAGTGCCCTTCAAGTTGAAACGCTTCTTCGATATCGATCAGCAGGCCAACCAGCCCGAGAGAATCCAGTGGGCTGGGTGCCCCGAACAGAGCCGCGGTGGGTTTCGCTTCCAGTTGTTGCTCGGCCGTGCGACCCAGATTCGCGGTCTCGATGGCGCGTACGACGATCTCGACGATCCGCTGCTTCTCCACAGGTCTCCTTCCCATGCAACCGATCGACGCCGCTAGATCGCGGCCTCCGACCGGGACCAGTTTCCCACCAGACGGGTCTGCTGCTTCGCCCATCGCTCGAGCACCCACACTGCCCAGAGCAGATACCAGTTATCCGCCTGGTCGTTTCGATGCTCGTCGAAGGCGCGCCGCACGTAAGTCGTGTCGATCAGGCCGCGGACCTGCGCGCCGTTGCTGAGGACTTCCGACTCGAACCGGGACGCGAAGGGACCTGCGATCCACGCTCCGATCGGTGCCGTGAATCCGTGCTTGGGCGCGTTCAGGAGGGCCGGGGGGAGTCTCCGATCAGCCACGCGCTTCAACAGGTGCTTGCCGGTGATATGGGCGCGTTTCAGTGTCTGTGGAAGCCTGAACGCCAGCTCCACCAGCCGACGATCGAGAAGTGGGCAGCGCACCTCGAGGCTGTGTTGCATGCTCATGCGGTCCACTTTTGTTAACACGTCGTTCGGCAGATACACCTTCAGATCGGCGTATTCGGCGCGCTGAACGACACTGGTCGAGGGACATTGTCGGTACGGGGCAGTCACGGCGTCGTACACCGCGCTTTCGCGTGGGTCCCGAGTGGTGGGGCGACCCATCAGCGCCCGTGTGCGGTGAGGCTTGAGAAAGCACAGATCGGCGTAGTACGCCGACTCGGCGTCACGACCGAGATTTTCGAGATAGGTTCCAAGGCGCAGTGGACGCGGCAGCCGGTGATGTCGGGGCCACGCAGCGCCAATTCGTCGCACGGCTTGCTTGATCGGCCGCCCTGGCAGCAGTCCGCGGATCCGTTCTTCCGCTGCATGCGGAATGTATCGGAAATCGTAGCCGCCAAACGTTTCGTCCCCGCCGTCGCCACTGAGGGCTACAGTTACATGGCGACGTGCCTCTCGCGACACGTACCATGTCGGCAGGCTCGAAGCGTCGGCGAAGGGCTCATCGAACCCATTGATGATGCCCTCGAAGACTTCGTCCAGATTGGGTGCAATGGTGTGCGTGTAGTGCGTCGTCCGGTAGCGTTCAGCGGTGAGCCGAGCCAGCGCCGTTTCGTTGTGAGCCGCTTCGCCGAACCCGACCGTGGTCGTCACCACCGGCTCGTCGTGAGCTCCTGCCATATAGGAGACCACCAGACCCGAGTCGATGCCGCCCGAGAGAAACGCACCGAGCGGGACCTCGCTTTCGAGTCGCTCGCGCACCCGCTCGCGAATCTGTTCGTCGAGCAGATCGAGCGCGTCACGCTCGTTCCCGGCCCAGTCGTCGAACTGCTCGACGTCCCAGTACTTTCTGGTTTCGACCGCTCCGCCTTTGACTCGCAGCCAGTGGCCCGGCTCGAGCTTTCGAACGTGACGATATACGGTGCCTGGCGCCATGAAGTAGCCCAGGCTCAGATAGCCTTCGAGTTGCTCGAAATCAAGCGTTCCGTCCCATGCCGGGCTCTGCTGGAGCGCCTTGATTTCGCTGCCGAAGTGCAGGACGCCACCGAGGATGGCATAGAAGAGTGGCTTCTTGCCCAGCCGATCGCGTGCGATGAACAGCTCCCGACGCTGTTGATCGTAGATGGCGAACGCGAACATGCCTTCCAGGTGATCGAGGCATGAGGGGCCGAACTCCTCGTATGCATGCAGGATCGCTTCGGTATCCGAA
>JALDXK010000445.1:0-5504 GCA_032155105.1 Acidobacteriota bacterium | reverse complement strand
GTACGAGCAGTTCCGTTCAGGATCGTCTTTTCAGGACCACCTCCAGTGCCCCGAACGCTGCGCAACTCGAGGACACGAATCGCGCCTCGAGACTTTGCCACCATTCCGTCATCGTTCCCGTCTGGCAAGCCCATCTAGAATCGCATCGATTGCCCGCTCACCCACAGCCCGCCAATCGTATTTCTCGAGCACCAGTCGACGAGCAGCAGAGGGAACCCGTTGGAGAGTTCCTCGTTCGGACAGCGCGCCCGCAATAGCGCGAGCAAACTGAGGCCGATCAGCTTGCAAGAAGTGAACCCCCGGTTGCGCATCAATGCCCTCGGCGCCCACAGGGGTGCTGACAACGGGGAGTCCCGCGGCGAACGCCTCCAGAATCTTGAGACGGGTCCCACCACCCGACTCCAGGGGTACCGCGAGAACGTGTGCCTCAGCCAAGTACGGCATGACGCTCTCAACCGCTCCTGTCACGGTTACACCAGGAAGTCTGCGCAATGCCAATACTTCCGGGACCGGATCTCTGCCGACGATGCGAAGTACGGCGTCGGGCACTACGTCACGGACACTCGGAAGTACTTCCGCAGCCAAGAACTGTGCGGCGGAGACGTTGGGTCTCCAGGACATCGCTCCAAGGTAAAGAATCGTCGGGACACCGCCGTCGCGTCCCTCGGGAAGTTCCGCGTAATGCTGACAGTCCACCCCGTTCGGGACGACATGCACGTGCTCGTTCCCCAGGCGGCGAAAATACTCGGCTTCTTCGGTGGATACTGCCGTCAAGACATCGCATCGCCGGGCACATTCCGCTTCCATCACCTGAAGAAGCCGGGCCTCGCGATTCAAATACACGCGCCGCATCGAGGAGGATTCCTGTGCCGTTCGGGCGGCGATCAACGAATACACGTTATGCAGGTCAATAGCGAGGCAAGTCCCGTGAGGAGCCAGGTGTGAGTAGACGAATGAGTCAAGATGGTCCATGTACAGGACATCTGGTCGTTCGGTCTCAATGGCCTCGCGAAGGGCCTGCTGGATGGGGCGCCAGTCATGCCGCTGGAACATGACGTACGGCTGACCCAGGACCGCGGCCTTGGCCATCCGTAGACCCTCCGTATAGGCGTGCCGGGCTGGCAGTGTTACCACATGAGATTCAACGCCGTAAGAGCCCAACTCGGTGAGCTTTGCGGGGATCAGTGCACCTGTGATCAGGCGCACTTTGAACCGCGTCGACAGCGCTCGAAGGACGTAATGTGTCCTGAGGTGACCCCCAGTGTTCAGTGGCCAGGGCGGTTCGCTTGTAACGGCGAGAAGGCTTGGCAACAATCTGGCCGTAGATTGTATGCGCTGGTGTGCGAACGAGTCTGGCACGCGAGACTGAGAGCCCCGAGAATTTGTTCCTCTGAGAACCGGACTTCATGGCTCCTCAAGCGTGAGATAGCACCGACGATGATGGCATAACCCATTGTATTTATAGATACTTATTCCATTCAGTTCCTACCTCGAAATGCCTGGCGGGCGTATTGCCCCATGACGGGCTGACGTCGCCGTGAAAACTGGAAACAGGAATCCCACTGTTGTCGCACGCGAAGCGGCCACGCAGAAGGGGCCGCGAGCTCTCTTGGTATCGGAACTCTACCCCCCGGATGTCGGGGGCAGTGCCGTGCTGTTTAGGGAAATCTACTCGCGAGTGCCCGTCCCGATTACCGTCCTGACGACGCAGCGGGACCACCCCCCGCATCCCGGACCCGAAGAACTGGTCCGGCGGCCTATTTCCACGCGGCGCTGGGGATTCGTCGACCCACGCGCCTTGGCACACCATTTTCGAGTGGCCCGCGAAATCAGGCATCTCACGCCCACGCGCGAGGGCGTTGTGCATTGTGGCCGTGCGCTGCCGGAAGGCGTCGCGGCGTATTTGAACCGGCGCATGTTCGGAGCGCCCTACGCCTGTTGGACCCATGGGGAAGATCTCGCCAGCGCATCGTCATCACGTGAGTTGAGCCTCCTGATACGACGGGTGTACGCAGCCGCCGCCATCGCATTCGCTAACAGCCGAAATACGGCCGCGATGCTGAAGTCGATGGGGCTCAGCGACGACCGAATTGTCACCGTTTACCCAGGTGTCGACGCGACTCGCTTTTCACCCGACACTCCAGGACACCTGGAGATCCGTCGCAGGTTCATCAGTCAATCTGGCACGCTGTTGCTCTCGGTCGGTCGCTTGCAGCGACGTAAAGGACATGACTTTGCGATTCAGGCGATGGCCCGCCTCGCTCGCAAGTACGACGACCTCCACTACGTGATCGTCGGCGACGGTGAAGAGCGTCTTCGTCTCGAGCAGCTGGCCCAAACATGCGGTGTGGCCGGACGGGTTCACTTCGTCGGCGAAGTCAGTGCCACTGAGCTGCCCAATTACTTCTCCGCCAGCGACATCTTTCTCCTTCCCAACCGGATCGACAACGGCGACATCGAAGGCTTCGGCATCGTGTTTCTCGAGGCCGCAAGCAGCGGCAAGCCGACCGTTGGGGGCAACAGCGGTGGCGTACCAGAAGCTGTGACGGACGGCACGACAGGACTCCTCGTCAGTGGGACGGACGTGGACGAACTGGTGGCCGTCATTGGTCGTCTGATTGACGACACGGTGCTGCGAGTGCGACTGGGACGAGCCGGACGACAGCGCGTGATTCAGGACTTCACCTGGCAACGCGCCGCCGAGATCGTTTGGGCCGCACATGAAAACGTGGCTCGCAAGGATCGGTGGTGAGCGGTGCTCCGAAGCCTGTTGATCCTCGCTATCCTCATTCCGGGTCTCGCGGCGGCGCTGACCAGCCGTTTCATGGGCCTGCTGCTGTACCTCTGGTTCGCCTTGTTCCGCCCGATGGAATGGATGGGGTGGGATATTTCCGCGCTCAGGCCGTCGTTGCTCGTCGGATTGGCTCTCATCCTCCCCTCATTGCTGACTGGTGTGTTCCCGTATCTAGCACATCCCGTCAGCATCGGGTCGATCCTCTTTCTGATCAGCGGCCTTCTCGGTCAGTTGAACGCTCCGGCGCCATCCATCGGCTGGGCATGGATCGATTACCTCGTGCGGTTGTTGTTGGTCTGCCTGCTTGCGATCACGATCGTCTCCGACTCGTGGAAGTTCAAAATCACATTGGCCGTTGTCGCCGGCTCCCTGGGATTTCACGCTGCGAAAGCTGGCCTCGTCTCGTTGCTCGGAGGAGGAGTACGGTTCTTCGACGGCCTGGCTGGAGCCTATGCCGACAACAACGGGTACGCCGTGGCCATGGCGATGGTTGCGCCCCTTCTGTACGTCGCAGGACAGAACCTCGACAACCGCTGGTTGCGGCGGGGCTTCATGGTCGCAGCCCCCCTGACGATTCTGGCTGTGATTAGCACCTTCTCGCGTGGTGGCTTTCTTGCGGTGGCAACGGCGACCGTCACGTTCGTTCTGGTGCAGCGTCGGCGGCTGCCCGCTCTGCTTCTGGTCGGCGTGCTCTCTGATCCCGTCGGAATGTTCATAGTTTCGCAGGAGGGGTACCTCGACCGCCTGCGAACTGTCAGAACCTTCGAAGAAACCAACGAAGAATCGGCCTTGAGCCGTCTCCATTTCTGGCGCGTGGCGACGAACATCGCACTGGCGAATCCGCTCGGTATCGGGTTCTTCAACTACGAGGCTGCCTACGATCGCTACGATACTTCGTTCGGAGCGTACGGCTTCAACCGATCAGTGCACAGCAGCCACTTCCAGGTTCTTGCCGAGACCGGCTTCTTTGGATTGGTCGTCTTTGAGAGCCTCCTCCTCTACGCTTGCCTGTGTGCGTTTCGAATCAGGCGTCGGGGGATGCAGGAAGGGATTCCACCTGAAGATGCGAGGCTGTTCCAGACTGCCGGCAATGCGTTCCTCGCATCCATCACCGCGTTCACGGTTGGTGGTGCGTTCGTGGCGATGGCCCTGAACGATTTGACCTGGATCACTTTCGCCCTCTTGGCGGCATTGGATCGGATATCGGCTCACGTATGCGCAGAGGCCGACGAGAAGACCAAACGATCGACGAGCTCGCCGGTGTTGGCCTACGTGCCACCCCCGGCGACCAGCTGGCGGCCCGTCTCGCGCCCGGAGGCCGTGTGAGAACGCGTGTCCTGCAGGTGGTCTTGAGTCTGGCACCAGGGGGAACCGAGCGACTCGTGATCGAGCTTTCGAAGCAACTCCATGCGAAACATGGCATGGCTGTCTGCTGTCTTGATGAGCCTGGCGCTTGGGCCTCGGAACTTACCGAGATCGGCATACCAGTCTTCTCACTTGAGCGTGAGAAAGGGTTTAGTCCCGAACTGGGCCGACGTATCGCGGCGCTCGCCAGCGAACAGGGGGCTGACGTCCTCCATTGCCATCACTACTCTCCCTTCGTCTACGGCGCCGTGGCTCGGCTTTGGCAACCCTTGCGTGTGGTCTTCACGGAACACGGGCGGGCCCATGACGGCCCGCCCTCGTGGAAGCGCAAGTTCGCCAACCAGGTATTCGGTCGGATCCCGGCCAGTATTCATGCGGTCTCGGAAGATCTGAAACGACACCTTGTCAAGGAGGGCTTCGCACCAGATCGAATCGACGTGATTTACAACGGCATCGATCCTGGCGGACGACCGACAGCGGCGGAGCGCGAGGCGGCGCGAGCCGCGCTGGGGTGTGCGCCGACGGAGCTCGTGATCGGTGCGGTGGGCCGGCTTGATCCAGTCAAGGACCTCCCGACGCTCCTCGAAGCGTTCGCGAGAGTGACTTCGGCTCATGCCACCGCACGACTGGTGTTAATCGGTGACGGGCCCGAGCGTGCACGCCTGGAAAGCTTGGTCCACGAGCGCGATCTGGGTGGACGCGTCAGTCTCGCAGGCTACCGTCGCGATGTGCGTGCACTGCTGCCCGGGTTGGATCTGTACGTCAACTCGTCGATCTTCGAGGGCGTGTCACTCACGATTCTCGAAGCGATGGCCGCCGGACTTCCAGTGGTCGCCACGGCTGTAGGAGGCACACCCGAAGTCGTTTCCGATGGTGTCACTGGGCGACTCGTACCTGCTCGACAGCCGATGACGCTCGCCCATGCGATCAGTACCCTTCTTTCAAACCAAACCATGGCACGTTCCTTCGCAACGCAGGGACGAGCGCGCGTCGAGCAGCGCTTCTCGTTGAATCGAATGGTGCAGAGCTACGCCGCGATCTATCGCGGTGAAACGGCACGGACATGTGTGGCATAGCAGGCGTCGCCGCACTCAGCGGCTTTCTTCCGCCGGCGATCAAGGCAGCCGTCCCTGAGATGACTCGCGCGATCGCTCACCGCGGTCCAGACGGGGAGGGCTTTTTTCGCGATCCATCGGCCGTCCTCGGCCATCGGCGCCTCGCGATTATCGATCGCGCGGGCGGCGATCAACCGATCGCGAACGAAGACAGGACTTGTTGGATCGTCTTCAACGGAGAGATTTACAACCATCAGGATCTTCGCCGCAGACTCGAAACGCGCGGGCAT
>JALDXK010000444.1:0-5508 GCA_032155105.1 Acidobacteriota bacterium | reverse complement strand
CACGTAAGCAGTCCGGTTCTCGTCAGTGAGTGTTGGAGAGGTCGGGCTTGCGGATTCCGCGGAACTCCCAGTCGCCGCCCAGTGCGGTGGACCGCACCTCCTCGCTCTCGGTGGGCTGGGCTCCCACGTCGGAGCGGATCGGGGTAGGGCCCTCGACAATGTGGTTGCGCAGCGCGCCTAGCCCCTCCACCTCGACCTCGACCACGTCGCCCGGATACACCGTGCGAGAAATGGCAGGCGTGCCCGACAGCAGCACGTCGCCGGGCTGCAGGGTGATGGTGCGGGCGATGTCGGCTACCAGATAGTGCATGTCCCACTGCATCTCGCTGGTGTTGCCGTCCTGGCGGACCTCACCGTTGACGATGGTGCGGATGCGCTTGTCGTGGAAGTCCCAGCCCTCCACGATGCCCGGGCCCAGCGGGCAGAGCGTGTCGGCGCCCTTGACCCGCAGCATCGAACCGGAGTCGGTGTCGCGGAAGTCGTGCAGGCCATAGTCGTTGGCGATGGTGTAGCCGCGGATGTAGTCGGCCGCGTCCTCGGGGGCGATGTTGCGGGCGGTCCGCCCGATCACGATGCCGACCGATATGTTCGGCGGATGCCGGTGACAAGAGCGGGACGGGGTCGCATCCGGCTGAGCTACAACCATGCACATCGTCGCCATGCGTACCACCCTTCTGGGGTGTCGTTTGGATTCGAACGATATTGAATCGTACGGACCCGAATGATTATGTCAAGAGATTCGGAGCCAAATCTTTTCTCAATTCGACGTCCAGCTAGCCTTGGCCTCATGCCGGACCGTCACACCCTCGCCGAGACCGAGAAGGCGATGACCGACCACGTGAGTTCGCTGTCACTGGACTTCAAGGCTGCGCACGCGCTGTCCAATCTTTTTCGTGCGGCAAACGCCGTCCGGCAGGAGCTCACCAACCGGGTGCTGCGTACCTACGACATCACCTGGACAGGCTTTGTCGTGCTCTGGGTGGTGTGGATCTGGGACGGCATGGAGGCGCGCCACGTCGCGGAGTCGGCCGACATCTCCAAGGCCACACTCACCGGAGTGGTCAAGACGCTGGAGGGGCGCAGGTTGATGATCCGCGAGGGCGAGCCCTTCCTGCCCTGGTTCCACCGCATCCTGCGCAACACGTGCTTCTCGCACCTGCGCAAGCAGAAGCGCCTGCGCCAGCGCTCGCTCTCGGCCGGGAGTCCCGACGACGACGCGGGCGAATGGGAGATCGCCGACGAGTCCGCACCTCCGAGCGAGCCGCTCGAGCGCGGGTCGCGCGATCCATCGGCACGTCGCAACTGATACAGCATCAGCTCACGGCCGTCCGACAGCTGGATCGACAGCCAATCCCAGCCGCGCTGCTCGGGCTCGAGAAAACTGGTGCCGAATTCGTGGTCCATCCAGCTCTCGCCCGTCACGGTGAACTGTTCGCCGTCGACGGCGATGGTGCCGCTGGTCGGCATGCGCGTTAGCGAGTAGTAATGCGACGCATTGCCGGCCTGCGCACCTTTCTGGCTGATGCCGTTCCGGCCGTGGATGACCGGCGGCTTGCCGGGTCCGAGCGTCAGGTTGATCGATGCCTGCGGGCTGGTGGCCTGCAGTAAGTGCCGCTCGCGGCGTCCACCGCCAGGGTCGTCCCCCTGATCGAGCATCGCGGTCCAATCGTCGTTCCAGACGTAGTACTGATCGGTTTTCGCGCCGGCCAGTCCCGGGCCGCCGCGCGTCAGCTTCTCGCCGTATCGATAGCGCTGGCCCGACGCATCGCTGACCGCCAGGTGCGTCATGTGCAGATCACGAATCGCCCACCGCGATGGGTTGGCCGGCGTGTGATCGATGCCGACGCGGAAGAACGTGACCTGGTAACCGAACCGTCGCCCGTCCGCCGCCTTGACGTTCCCGGTGTAGTACCACCACTCGATCTTGTAGTCGGGATGGCTCGCATGATCGCGGGGGAACGCGAACTTGTAGCCCGCCGCCGCCTGTTTCCATGGGACTTGGGGCCTGGGGCTTGGATCTTGGGATGTGTCAAGTGTCAGCGCGACGATCAGAATCGCGATCTTACTCATCATGAGAGAGCACCAGTTGAGCGGCCCTGCGCGCCGGGTAGATGCCGGCGATCGACGTCGCGATCACCACCGCGATGGACGCCTGGATCAGGAACGCTGTCGGTAGATGGAACTGAATCGTCCACCCGAAACTCTGTACGTTGATCACGTAGATCAGCACCATCGACAACGCGAAGCCGACGACGAGGCCGATGCCCTGGCTGATCCCGCCGATCAGCGCCGCTTCGATGATCACCATCCGCCGCACCTGCCGCCGATCGGCGCCGGTCAGGCGCAGCAACGACAACTCGCGCCGCCGCTCCAGCACCAGCGTCAACAGCGTGCCGGCCACGCCGAGCATGGCCACCACGATCGCAATCAGCTCCAGCGCGTAGGTGATCGCGAACGTGCTGTCGAACACGGCGAGGATCTCGGTGCGCAGCGTGCGGTTGCTGTAGATGAAGGCGCGGTGGCCTTCATCGAGCATGTCGAGCATGTCGGTGCGGACCCGCTCGGGGTCGGCCCCGTCGCGCAGGTAGGCGGCGACGCCGCTTGGCGGCAGCTCACCGAAATACCTGGCGAAGGTCGGGCGATTCATGATCACCACGCCGCGATCGGTGGCGTAGTCGAAATAGATTGCGGCAACGCGAAACGGCTTGTCTCCCTGCGGTGTCGGGATCTGGATGACGTCGCCATCACGCACGCCGAAGCGCAGCGCGAACGGCTCGGAGATGATCACCGCGTCTTGCCCGATCGCCGCGCGCATCGCCTCGCGGGCGTTGGCGGGGCTCTTGAACAGCAACCCGCCGTGATCGAGGACGACGTCGAACGAGCCGGCGCCGAGGACGGCGAGCTGGCCGTCGTAGACGAGATCGACGTTGCGGAACGGGTCGAGGGCGACGACGTCGGGGTGGCGGCTGATAGAGGTGATCACCTCCGGCGACACCGTTTGCTCGGAGCCCACGGTTGGTCGGATGCCGGGCCCGATGAACAGGTCTGCCTTCAGCGTCTGGCCGACCCAGTAGACGACGGTGTCGCGGAAGCTGCCGATCATCACCGCGATCGCGACCATCATCGAGAGGCTGACGGCCAGCGCCGCCACGGAGATCGACAGCCGGGGGATGGCTGCGGTGAGGTTCGCGTGCGCGAGCAGGCCTTCGACGCCGAAGCGGCGCCGCAGGGCGAAGCGGCCGAGGCGCGCGAGGCCGAACATGATCGCCGGCACGAGGAACGCGGCGCCGATCACGAGTACGAAAGACGAGGCGTACGCGAACATCGGCCGCCGGCCGATCGGCGGCAGTTGGGCGAGCGCAAAGGCGACGGCGAGCAGCACCAGGGGAACGGCCAGCGAAGCCGGGCGCAGCCGCGTCCGCATCTCGAGCACGTCGTGGCCGCGCATCGCCGCGGTTGGCGGCACGCGGCTCGCTTCGAGCGCCGGCACTGCGGCGGCGGCCAGCGACAACGGCAAGCCGATCGCAATCGCCGTCCACACGTGCGAGATATTCATGTCTGGCGGCGCCGACACGGCGGCGATGTACAGAGTGCGCACCGTCGATGCGGTGAGCGTGACCGCGGCGTCGGCGAGCAGCCGCGCCATTCCGAGCCCAATCGCGATGCCGGCCACCGCCAGTGCGGCGGCCTCGCCCAGGAACAGCAGCAGCACCTTGTTGCGCGTCAGGCCGAGCGCCCGCAGCGTGCCGATCTCCTGGCGTCGGGCCACCACCGAGATCGTCACGGTGTTGTAGACCAGGAACAGCCCGACGATCAGCGCGATCCACGACAGCGCCGTCAGGTTGGCGTGGAACGCGGCCAGCATGGTCTCGACCTGTTCGCCGCGTCGCGCCGGCCGTTGCGCGGAGAGGCCGGGCGGCATGCGCGCGGCGATAGCGCCGGTCGCGGAGTGCAGGTCGGCCCCCTCCGGGAGCAGCACCTCGAGGCGGTCGACGCGGCCGAGCCGATCGAAGGCGAGCTGCGCCGCGGCAATGTCCATCAGGATGAAGTTGCCGTCGAGCACGCGCGCCGGGCCCTCGTCCTTGAGGTAGCCGCGCACCACGAACGGCAGCACGCGATCGCCGATCATCAGCCGCAGCTCGCTGCCGATGTCGTAGCCGCGCCGCCGCGCCAGCTTCTCGGTGATGACCACCGAACGTTCGTCGGTCAGAATTTCGAGAAACTGTTGTGTTGTGTAATCGTCGGGTGTGTCAGGCATCCGCGGCGACGAACCTTTAGGTTCGTCGGCCTGCAACGAACCTTTAGGTTCGTCGGATGTGTCCGGCATTTGCAGCGACGAACCTTTAGGTTCGTCGCCCTGCAGTTCGAGCAACTGATAATCCCGGAACGGCTGATCGCGCAGGATGTCGATGCCAAGCACCTTCACCGCTTCCAACTGTCGCCGCGAGTTCAGCGACCTCACGTCGCCGGTCACCAGCGCCGCCGTGCCCTCAATCACCGGGCTCATCACGCCGAACTCGCGCAGCCACGACAATTGCGGCAGCAGCGCCTCGTCCACTCCGGTGCCGGCGCCGACGATCTCCACGGCGGTCTTACCGGCCACCGTTTCCAGCGCGGTCTCGAAGCCGCGCACCGAGCTGGCGTTGGTCAGCTGGATCGCGATCACCACCGCGATGCCGAGCGCCACCCCGATCACCGTGGTAGCGGTGCGGATCTTCTCGTTCGCGAGCGGCCGCATGATGAATTGATAGAACAACCGCATGTGAGTCCTGTGGCGACACACCTTTAGGTGTGTCGATCCTTAGCAGCGACGAACCTTTAGGTTCGTCGACCCTCAAACTGCCCGTCCTTCATCTTCAACACCCTGTTCGCCGCGGCCGCCACGTCGGCGGCGTGTGTGGCGAGCAGCACCGTGACGGCCATCTCCCGGTTGAGCTCGGACAACAGTGCCAGCACGTTGGCGCCGTTCGCCGAATCGAGATTACCGGTGGGCTCGTCGGCCACGAGCAGCAGCGGCCGGTGCACCAGCGCGCGGGCCATCGCCGCCCGCTGCATTTCACCACCGGAGATCTGCTGCGGGTAATGCGTCAAGCGATGCGTGATGCCGACCCGCTCGGCCAGCGCCTTCGCCCGGGCCTCCGCTTCCGCGGGCGCGATGCCGGCCAGCAGGCAGGGCAGCGCGATGTTGTCGCTGACCGTCAGCGTGGGCAGCAGGTTGAAGAACTGAAACACGAACCCGACCTGCTCGCGTCTCACCCGCGTCAGCGCATCGTCGTCCAGGGCCGACAGGTCGCGATCCTCGAGACGGAGGGTGCCCGTCGTCGGCCGGTCCATCGCGCCGCACAGATGCAGCAGCGTGGACTTACCGCACCCCGAGGGACCCATCAGCGCTACGAAATCGCCGCGCTCGACGGCAAACGATACCCCGGCCAGCGCGGTGACGCGCGCTTCGCCGGTGACGTAGGTTTTCTGGAGATTCTCTGCGGCTAGAAGAGGCATGCGCAGTAG
>JALDXK010000443.1:0-5516 GCA_032155105.1 Acidobacteriota bacterium | reverse complement strand
GTTACAGGGTTCGGGTTCAGGTTCGGGTTAGGGTTCAGTGCTGGTACGAACCTCGGAGAACCCTATAACCCTGTAACCGTGTAACCGTGTAACCGCTATTGTTGTGCGAGCGCGATCGCAAGGAGCAGAGCGCGTTGCGAGCCCTGCCAGGAGTTCGTGGAATCGAAGGCCTCGTCCAGCGCGTGCGAGCCGGTGCCGCGGCCGCCGCCGTCGATGGTGATGGCGGGGATACCGAGGCTCATTGGAATATTCGCGTCGGTCGATCCTTCGTCCAGGGCCGCGGTGAAGCCGAGCGCGCGCGTCACCGACACGGCCGCCTGCACAATCGGCGAGCTCGCGGGGGTCTGGCCGGCGGGGCGGTTCCCCACCAGCTGCTTGTCCACTTTCAACATGCTGGTGTTCCAGCGCGCGTCTTCCTCCTTGACCGACTCGTCGACCGCCCGGTGAAACTTCGCATCGATCGCCTGCAGCGCCGAGGGACTCGCCGAGCGCATGTCCATCTCGAACCACGACTCGAACGGGATCGAGTTCACCGACGTGCCGCCGCCGACGCGGCCGACACTGAACGTCGTCTTCGGATCCGACGGCACTTCGAACTCAGAAATCTTGTCGACGGCGCGGCCGAGGGCGTGGAGCGGGTTGGCGACGCGGCCGAACGCGCCGTAGCTATGGCCGCCGGGCCCCTTGAACGTCACCCGGTAGCGCAGGCTGCCCACGGCGATGTGCGTGATGCCGAGGCCGGTGCCGTCGATCGACACGAAGCGATCGACCTGTCCCTTCATGCCTTCGTTGATCAGGTACTTCACGCCGCGCAAATCGCCGAGGCCTTCTTCGCCAACGGTGCCGACGAAGGTGATGGTGCCTGGCGTCTGGATCTTCGCCTGGTTCATCGCGCGAATCACGGCGAGCACCACGGCGAGGCCGCGGCAGTCGTCGCCAATGCCGGGTCCGCGCAGCATGTTGCCGTCGCGTTTCACCTTCACGTCGGTGCCTTCCGGAAACACCGTATCGAGATGCGCGCTGAACACGAGACGCGGCCGCGGCTGCGTGCCGGGGCGGTCGCCGAGCACGTTGCCTTCCTTATCGATGCGCACATTCTGCAGCCCGGCTTCCCGGAACATGCGTGCGTAGACGTCCGCGCGCTGCGCTTCCTTGAATGGCGGCGCCTCGACCTCGCACAGCCGCACCTGGTCCTCGATGGTCTGCGGCTCCGCCGTCTTGATCGCCTCAACTGCGGCTTTGATCGCCGGGTCCGACAACAACTTCGTGCCGAGACTCGCCGCGTCCTGTTGGGCGAGCGCTGGGCGGACCAGCGCAAACGTCATCAGTACAGCCAACACACAGGGGCTGAGGTGCATCGTCATAGCGTAATCCAATCGGCAATACAGGAAAGCCTGTATTGCGCCGGCGACCTCGTCCCGGTACAAACGATGACGTGTCAAACCAAGAAGAGCCGGCGTTTCAATGCCCGCGTTGCCATGAGGCGAGCGGTCGGCAGGATCGGTTCGCCGTTCACGAAGGCGAGACGGTTCGGGTGATCGTGCGCTGCACCGACTGCCGGCACCGCTGGTCGGTCATCATCCGGACCGCTGAAGCGCCCGCGACCCTCTCCATACGGCCCAACCGCTAACCGGCGATCAGGAAATCACACCCTTCCGCACCGCGTAGAGCACCAATTCAGCCGTGTTGTGGATGTCCAGCTTCTGAAGAATCCGGGCGCGGTGAGTCTCAACCGTCGCCGGGCTGATCTCGAGTAGTTCGGCGACTTCCTTGTTGGTGCGCGCCTCCGCGATCAGCTGGAAGATCTCGCGCTCGCGCTCCGAGAGCGTTTCGTACCGATCCACCACCCCGGTGCCGGCCACGCGCCTGACGTAGTCGTCCAGCATCAGCCGCGCAATTGCCGGGCTGAAGAACGCCTGGCCCGCGGCCACCGAGGCCACGCCTTTCAACAGGTCCTTGCCGGCCGAGTCCTTCAGCATGTAGCCGGTGGCGCCGGCCTGCAGCGCGCGGCTCACGTACGCCTCGTCTGAATGCATGCTCAGCACCAGCACCCGCGTCTGCGGGGCCTTGCGCACGATCTGGTGTGTGGCATCGATCCCGTTCAGGAGCGGCATGCCGACGTCGAGCACGGCCACGTCGGGCTTGAGCGCGAGGCTCTTTCGTACCGCTTCCCGGCCGTCCCCCACTTCCGCGACGATCTCCCATTCGGGCCGCTCTTCGAGGATCTTGCGCAGGCCGTGGCGAAAGAGCGTGTGATCGTCACCGAGGAGCAGGCGCAACTTAGGCAACCACGCCTCCTTCGGGCAGGCTGACGATCAAGCGGGTACCTGCGCCCGGGCTACTGAGGATGTTGAAGGTGCCGCCCAGCCGGTTGGCCCGCTCGCGCACGCTGACCAGGCCCAGGCCGCGCGCGACGATTGGGCGGTCGGTATCCTCGACGAAGCCAACGCCGTCATCCTCAATCTCGACGAGCAGACGATCGGGCAGTCGTGTCAGGCGCACGCAGCAGCGCGACGCGTGCGCGTGCCTCGCCACATTGGTCAGGCCTTCCTGGACGATGCGATACGCGGCCAGTTCGACTTCGCGCGGCAAACGGTTGGGCAGATCGATCTGCTCCAGCTCGGCGCGGATGCGATAGCGGCGCTCGAGTCCGCGAAGAGAGGCCTCAATCGCAGCCGGCAGGCCAAGATCGTCGAGCGCCGCAGGGTGCAGCAGCTGGCTGAGGTTTCGGACCGTCTGCAGCGCGCCGGCGGTAATGCTCTGCGCCTCGGTCAGCGTGTGCGGAGTCGCGACGCCGAATTCAATCGCGCGCTGCGCCAGGTCGAGTTCCACCTTCACCGCGCCAAGGACCTGCCCGACCTCGTCGTGCAACTCGCGCGCGATGGTCCGGCGCTCCTCTTCCTGGGCGCCGATCACCTTCGCCGCCATCTGCTGCAACTCGCTCGACATGCGCGCGTCGCGTTCCAGCTGGTGGCGCAGCCGCAACTCGAGCCTCGCGGCGTAGACATTCGTCAGCAACAGCGTGCCGAGGCCGATGATCAACGCAACGCCCAGTTGCTGGCGGCTCTGCAACTCGGCGACGCGGTGAATCTCGGCGAGGTCGGCCTGTTGGGCGATAAATGCGCGCCGGTTCAACGTCTGAATTTCTTCGGAGATGGCGAGGGCGGCCTCGCGGCGCGGCACGATGTGGCGGTTGAGCAAGTCGCGCACCGCGGCGGAATTGCGGCCGGCGGCATCCGACAGCACGTTCATCGAGGTCTCGTGGAACTGATCCACTTCGTACAACAGCCGGCTCACATGGTCACCGGACTGGGCGATCACCGGCTCGTAGTCGGCCAGGGCCATTTTGACGATCCGATGGGCGGTCTCGATTTCTTCACGGTAGCCGTTCATCGAGCCGGGCTCCGGGTTCAGCAGCGCGTCGCGCACGCGCACCGAGCTCAATAACACCTGCGCGCGCACCGTCGACAGTAATTCCTGCGCGCGCGTGTAACGCGCCGCCACTTCGACCGCATCACGCTGCACGGCTTCGATGCGGCGGGTGAAGGCGTAACCGGTATAGAGCCACAGGCCGAGCGTCACGCAAAAGCCGACGGCGAGCGCGGCACGGACCGACATGCGCTCGAGGTGGATCCGCTTCATTGTGCCGATCCTACCCCTGCAGCGCCGCCAGCGTTCTCGAAAAAAAAAGCGGGAGGGTGGCGTTGGAGGTACCCCCTCCCGCAAATGACTCCCCCACAGGAGTCCGCTCGCTCAGGGGTTCCAATGCGTTACTGGAACCCCTGGAACCTTGAATGTCTACCAGAGGAACCGTACGCCGACCCGCGCCGTTCTCGGCGCGAGAATCGCAGACGGTTTCTGGTATCCCAATCCCGTCGCGCGGCTGATCGTTTCGGACGCGTGGCTGTTGGCGATGTTGAACAAGTCGAGGAACAGCCGCGCCCGCGCGCGATCGGTGAAGGCGACCGTCTTCTCGGCGCGCACGTCGAACACCCAGATGCTGTCTTCGCGATTGGCATCCATCGGCTCGACGTAGGCCGTGCCGCTCGCGATCAGACCGGATCCGGCCGGTACGGCAATCGTCGCCGTCCGCGCGTAGTTGGCGCCCGACTGGTGCCGCAGCACCGGCGACAGCCTGATCCCCCACGCCGCGTCGTAGCTGCCCGTCGCCTTGAGGTTCCAGGTCGAACGGTCCTCCACACCCGGTTCATTGGGGTTGTTCGGGAAGTTGTTCGGGAAGTCGGTCAGCATCGTGTAGGCGCCGCCGATTGCGGCCGACCACCGGTTGCTGTAGCGCCGGCTCATCGACACCTCGACGGTCTTGGCCCGCGAATACGCGCCGGCGTTCGACACCACGACGGTCGTCGGGAAGCTGCTCTGCTGAGACGAGGGCAGGCCGAGCATCTGGATGTTGGCGTCGTCGGCGGTGCCGCGGCGGCCGTCGACGCCGATGTCGACGAAGGTGAACGGCACGGTGAACGCGTCGGGGCCGCGGAACGGTTGGTAGGCGGTGTCGATCAGGTCATCTTCGGTCTTGTAGACGAAGCCGGCGCGGACGCCAAGGGTATCGGCGAGTTGCCGCTCCACCCACATGCTGGCTTCATGCGT
This sequence comes from Acidobacteriota bacterium, assembly GCA_032155105.1. Lineage (GTDB taxonomy): Bacteria > Acidobacteriota > Vicinamibacteria > Vicinamibacterales > UBA2999 > 12-FULL-67-14b. The sequence continues at coordinate 908 of JALDXK010000443.1, read as the reverse complement.
GTAGGGCTGCACGATGCCGTCCTGCAGGTCGACGCCGCCTTCCAGCGCCTGCGTGAGCAGGTTGCCTTGTTCGCCCGACTGCCAGCGCCGATCGCCGTTGACGTCGTTCCACTGGTAGGTGGCCTGCTTGGCTGGGGTGTTCGGATTGGCGGTGCTGCCGACGGCAACGCCGGGGTTGTGCCAGAAGAAGCCGTAATTGCCCTTTAGCACGGTGCGGCCGTCGCCGCTGAGGTCGAATACGACGCCAACCCGCGGCGCGAGGCCATTCCACGTGAACATCTGGCGCTCCGCAAAAGTGCGGGCCGCGACGCTGACCGGTCCGACGACCGCGGCCAGCTGCTCCTGCTCCGGCAGGAACGCCTGGTAGCGATCGTAGCGGACGCCGGCGTTGAGCGTGACCCGTCCGGCGTTGAACGTGTCGTTCAGGAAGAGGCTCTGCACGTCGATGGCCGACGCCGACGTCAGCGCGCCTGACTTGCCGAGGCCCAGCATGCCGGTCTCGGTGGCGGTCGGGATGCGGAAGATCACCTGGTTCGAGCGGCCGTTGTTGTAGACGTGCTCGATATTCCCGCCCACGCCTTGTTCGAATCCTTCCCAGCCGATTTCCTTGAGCATCTCGCCGCCGAACTTGAAGGTGTGGCTGCCGCGGCTCGTGTCGAGGAAGTAAGTGGCCGCTCCGGTCAGCTGCTTACGATCGCGATCGAGCTGCCACTTCCGATGGGCGCCGTCGATAGCGAGCGTTCCGGAATCGCGCCAGAAGTAGTCTTCTTCACTATTGGCCAGCGTCGGGAAGTAATAGCCGAAGTCGCCGAATCGGGCCTCGACGTACACTTTGTCGCTCAGCGTGCCGTTCCACTCGCCCTTCCACACCCAGCTGCCCGAATCCTGCCGGAAGGTCGGATCAGGCG
>JALDXK010000442.1:0-5524 GCA_032155105.1 Acidobacteriota bacterium | reverse complement strand
TAGCCCGCCCAGTCGCGATAGTTGAGGCTCTCGCACAGCTGAAGCGTGCGCGCGTGGAAGGCTGAACCGACCGGCACGACAAAAGTATACTTTCGGGCGGTGCGTTACGACGCGATCGTCATCGGGGGCGGCCACAACGGATTAACCTGCGCCGCGTATCTGGCGCGCGCAGGACGGAAAGTACTCGTCCTGGAGCGCCGTCACGTGCTCGGCGGCGCCGCCGTCACCGAAGAGGTCTTCCCGGGCTTCAAGTTCTCGGTGGCCTCCTACGTGGTCTCGCTGCTGCGGCCCGAGATCATCCGCGATCTCGATCTGCCCCGCCACGGCATGGAGTTGCTGCCGCTCGACGGCACGCTCACGCCGATGCCGGACGGCAACCACCTCTGGCGCGTCAACGATCACTATAAGACGCGGCGGGAGATTGCGCGGCATTCGCGGCTCGACGCCGAAGCCTACGACGAGTACGGCAAGGCGATGGTCGAAATGGGACGGTTTGCCAAGCCCATCCTCGGCATGCTGCCGCCCGATCCCACCTCGCTCGATCCGCGCGGGTTGCTCGAGCTGCTCTCGATGGGCAAGCGCTTCCGCGACATGAGCTTCCACGATCGGGTGAACCAGGTCCAGTTGCTCACGATGAGCGCGGTGGACTTTCTCGATCAGTGGTTCGAGACCGACGTGTTGAAGGCGACGATGTCGGCCTCCGGCATCATCGGGACTTTCCTCGGCGTGCGATCGCCTGGCACGGCCTACGTGCTGCTCCACCACTACATGGGTGAGATCGACGGCGCCTTTCGATCGTGGGGACTGTCGCGCGGCGGCACCGGCGCGGTGTCGGATGCCATTGGCGCGGCGGCACGAGAACACGGCGTGGAGATCCGGACCGAAGCGCCGGTGGCGCGCATCCTGACGAAGAACGGCCGCACCACTGGTGTGGCGCTCGAGAATGGCGACGAGATCCTCGCCAAGGTCGTGGTCTCGAGCGTCGACCCCAACCTGACCTTCCTGAAGTTCATGGACGAGCGCGATCTGCCTGGCGACTTCGTCGAAGGCGTGCGCCGCTACAAGTACCGCGGCTCATCGGGCAAGGTCAACCTTGCCCTCGACGCGCTGCCGAGTTTCACGTGCATGCCCGGCCCGGGCCCGCATTTGCGCGGCGCCATCTCGATCTCTCCCAGCATCGACTACATGGAACGCGCCTACGACGATGCGAAGTACGGAGATTTTTCGCGGCGTCCGTACATCGACATGGTGATCCCGTCGTTGACGGACCCGTCCGTTGCGCCTCCAGGCAAGCACGTGATGTCGTGCTTCGTCCAGTACGCGCCGTATCACCTGAAAGAAGGCGTGTGGGACGACCGCAGGCGTGAGGCGTTTGGTGATGCCGTGATCAACGCGATCGCGGAGCACGCGCCGAACATCAAGGACCTCATCCTGCACCGGCAGGTGCTGACGCCGCTCGACATCGAGCGCACCTTCGGGCTCACGGAAGGCAACATCTTCCAGGGCGAGCTCACGCTCGAGCAGTTGTTCTTCCTGCGGCCGGTGCCCGGGTGGGCGCGCTACGCGACGCCGATCGACCGACTCTACATGTGCGGGTCGGCCACCCATCCCGGCGGCGGCATCATGGGCGCGCCGGGCAAGAACGCCGCCGATCGCATCATCAAGGACGGCCACAGATGACGCAGATGGCCCAGACGCCGTCGCGATCCGGCGGACGCTACGACGCGATCGTCATCGGCGGCGGCGTCAACGGGCTGACCTGCGCCGCGCACCTCGCGAAGAACGGCATCCGCACGGTGCTCGTCGAGCAGCGCGCCAGCGTCGGCGGTTGCGCAACCTCGAGCGAGCTGGCGCCGGGGTTCACCGTGCCCACGCTCGCGCATGCGACCGGTCCGGTGCGGAGCGACGTAGTCGAGGGTCTGCAACTCTCCCTGCATGGCCTGACCTTCACCGACGGCACCGATCGCGTGAGCGCGCTGTCTTTGAATGGCGGCGCCCTCGTGATGTGGGACGACATCGGGCGCACCGCGGAAGGATTGCGGGCGTGGTCGGCAAAAGACGCGGCCGCGTGGCCGGCGTTCCAGCAATCCGTGTCGAGGCTGGGCGCATTGATCTCCGGGTTGTTCGAGGAGACGCCGCCGTCGATGGATGCGCCAACCACGCGCGACGCGTTCGCGCTGCTGCAGACGCTGCGCTCGTTCCGCTCGCTGCCCAAGGCCGATCAATGGCGGCTCCTGCGGTGGGGGCCGATGGCGGTGGCGGACCTGGTCAGCGAATCAGTCGAATCGGAGCTGTTGCGTGCGGCGGTGGCCGCCGATGGCGTGTTCGGCGCGATGCTCGGTCCGTGGTCGGCGGGCAGCGGCCTGCAGCTGCTGTTGACCGCAGCGAATCGCGCCCTCGCGTCGCCCGGCGGACGCGCGGTGAAAGGCGGACCCATCGCGCTGGCGCGGGCACTGGCGCAGGCGGCCGAGCGGCACGGCGTCGAGATCAGGACCGGCGAAGCCGTGACGCGGATCGAGGTGAAGGACGATCGCGCCGTGGGCGTGACTTTGGCGGGAGGCGCGCATCTCGAGGCGGGCGCGGTCGTCTCGGGTGTCGATCCGAAACGCACGTTCCTGAAGCTGTGCGAGGCCGAGTACCTGCCGCCGGAATTCCTGTGGCGCATCAAGCACTATCGGACGCGCGGCACGCTGGCCAAGGTCAACCTGGCGTTGTCGGCACTGCCGCAGTTCAACGGCGTGACACAGGATTTACTGGCTGGCCGCGTCCGTCTCGCGCCGGATCTCGACTACCTCGAGCGCGCGTTCGATCACGCGAAGTACGGCCGGTATTCGCCGCAGCCGTGGATCGAGTTCACGATGCCCTCGATCGAGGATGCGACCCTGGCCCCATCGGGCGCGCACGTGCTGTCCGCGTACGCGCAGTTTGCGCCATACGCCTTGCGCGACGGCAACTGGGACGCGGCGCGCGATGCGTTCGGCGACGCGGTGGTCAACACGCTGGCGGAGTACGCGCCCGGCATCAGGTCCCTCATCGTCGCGCGGGAAACGCTGACGCCGCTGGACCTCGAGCGCGGCTGGGGACTGACCGGTGGCCACATCTTCCACGGCGAGCTGGCCTTGGATCAGTTTTTCACGATGCGCCCATTGCTGGGTTACGGCCAGTACGGCACGCCGCTACGCGGCTTGTTCCTGTGCGGGTCCGGCACGCATCCCGGCACGGGCCTCACCGGCGGTTCAGGCCTGAATGCGGCCCGCCAAATCGCACGGAAGCTTGCTTGACGGCGGTTCAGCACGACGGTTGATTCCTCGGCAGTGAATGGTCCGCGACTGCGCGACAAAATTCAGGAATCAGCGTCTAATTGAGAGCCGGCGTCGGACCTCGTGTGAATGGTTGCCTGGAACATCGGTTGAACCACCTTGACGGAGTCGCCATGCGCGTAATTGTCACGCTCGTTGCCGTCACCGCGTCTGCGGTGATCGTTTCCGCGCAAAGCAGCACCATCTCTGCTCCCATCCAACAACCGCCCGGCGCACAGCAACCGGGACAAACGGCACCGCAGCCACCCGGCACACCACAGCGCATGCCGGCGCGGCCACTGCGTCCTGGTGAGACACCACCCAAGGGCTCGGCGGTCATCAAAGGGCAGGTGCGCGCGGATGTGACCGGCGCACCCGTGCGACGCGCGCAGGTGCGCGCAGTATCCGTGGACGGCCGCGGCGCCGGCGGCGGCGTGACCAGCACCGACGCGAACGGCAATTTCGAGATCAAGGAGCTCGCCGCGGGCCGCTACAACATCACGGCCATGAAGGGCGGCTTCGTCCAGGGCCAGTACGGCCAACGGCGCCCGGGCGAGCCCGGCACATTGATCGAGCTCAACGACGGACAGACCGCCGAGAAGGTGAACTTCGTTCTCTCGCGCGGCGCGGTGATCACCGGACGCATCGTCGATGATGCCGGCGAGCCGGTGTCGGGCACGCAAGTGACGGCGATGCGGTTTCAATTCATGGGCGGCACGCGCCGGCTGACGCCCGCCGGCACCGAAGGCAACAACGATCGCACCGACGATCAGGGTCTGTACCGCCTCTATGGCCTCCCGCCCGGCGAGTATTTCGTGAGCGCGAACAATCGCAACATGAGTTTCATGGGGCCCGAAATGAACAACACGGAACAGGACGGTTTCGCGCCGACCTATTACCCGGGCACGCCAAATCTTTCCGAAGCGACGCGCGTCACGTTGAAGAGCGGCCAGGAGATGAGCGGCGCACACTTCGCGTTGATCGTCGCCAGGATGGCGAGGGTTCGTGGCCGGGTGCTGGCGTCGAGTGGCGAGCCGGTCGGCCGAAGCATGCTCATGCTGACGCCCGCCGATCCGATCATGGGCGGCATGGCATTCTCCACCGCGAACAACGCGATGATCGGCGCCGACGGCGCGTTCCAGTTCGCGAACGTCGCACCCGGGCGTTACAACCTGAACGTGCGGCCGATGAACCAGCCGGGCCAAACGTCCGAGTTCGCCACCGTGCCGATCACCGTGGGCGCCGACGACATCGACAACCTGGTGATCACCACCTCGGCCGGCGCCACGGCTCGTGGCGCCGTGATGACCGACGATGGTTCGCCGCCGCCGTTCCGCTTCGACCAGGTGCAGATTTTCCCGACGTCGGCCAGTCCGGACATCATGATGTTCGGGTCGGGACCGCCGCGCATCAACGAGGACTACTCGTTCGAGATGACGGGGTTGTTCGATCGCCGCATCCTCCGCGCGAACGTCGGCATGGGCCAGAGCGCAGGCTGGTCGTTGAAGGCCGTGATGTGGAACAGCGAAGACGTGACCGACACCGGCATCGACTTCGCGCCCGGTCGCACCTATGAGGGGTTGCAGGTCATCTTCACGCAGAAAGTGAACGACCTGTCCGGACTCCTGACCGACGATCGCAACAATCCAGTGATCGATGCCACGGTGATCGTCTTCCCTGCCAATCGCGAGCGATGGACCTTCCAGTCGAGGTACTTGCGATCGGTGCGGCCCGATACGAACGGCAGATATACCGTCAGGAACCTCCCTCCAGGCCAGGATTATCTGGTGATCGCCGTGCGTAATCTCGAATCGGGCCAGGGCACCGATCCGGAGTTCCTGACCCGCGCCCAGGAAACGGCGAAAAGTTTCTCCCTCAACGAAGCGGAGACCAAGACGGTTGACATCAAATTGTCGACGCTAGTGCCGTAGCACCCAACGCGGTAAGCGGTTGGGGCGTCAAAGTGAGTAACTAGAACGTGAAGAAGCTTCTAATCGCGTGCCTGGTTCTCGCCGGTGCCACCTCGGTGTCCGCGCAAGGCGGGGTCGAGGTCCAGGCCTTCTCGCCGACCGGGGTGCCTGTCGCCCCCGCCGGCGGTGCGGTGGTAGAGCGCAGCCTGGATCGTACCGCCGGTGAGCGTGGGCACGGCCGCGGCCACCTCGACCTGCGCGATCTGCGTCGCCGAGTTCGCGAAGAAGATGCACGGCGCGGACGAATCTTGCGCG
>JALDXK010000441.1:0-5532 GCA_032155105.1 Acidobacteriota bacterium | reverse complement strand
GAACTCCCCCGCGTCGATGCCGCCCTGCGTCCACTGCTCCTCCGCTTCCGCGGTGACAAGGCGCACCTCGAACCGCGTGCGCTCCATGGCCAGTTCGGCAAGCTCGGATTCGATCGCTCGCGCGAACTTTGGTGACGCGGTGCGACGTGCCTCTGAGAGCGTTCTCGCCGCCGCCAGGAACGCGCGGCCAGCCTCGCCGAGCTGCTGCTCGATCTCGGCCGCGGTCGACTGGCCGCCGGTGAGCGCACGGTGTTCCGCCGCCAGCCGGTCGCGATGCGCGATGGCCTCCTCCAACGAGCCGCCGTGCTTCCGCTTGAGGCGTTCAATCAGCGCGAGACGATCCTCGACCTGCTGCAGGCGCCCAGGCGACACATCGATGCCGTCGACGAAGTCGCGCAGCGTGAAGGCGAGGTCTTCGAGCTGAGCCTTGATGCCGTCGCGCGCGTCGAGGTACGGGGCGAATCTCGGATCGATCGCCGCCAGCTCACTCACCCGCTTCCACACGTGACCGAGCGTGGTGAGCGCGGCGTGCTCGTTGTCGTACAGCTCGGCGTAGCTCTCGCCGCAGAGCCGTTGAATGGTGTCGGCGCTGCGCAGCAGCTGCCGGTCGGCGGCGAGCGTCTCGTCTTCGCCGATCTGGAGGTTGGCCCTCTGAAGTTCGCTGAGCTGGAACTCGACGAGATCGAGCCGCGCCGCGCGTTCGCGATCGTCCATGCGCAAGCGATCGAGTTGCTCGCGCAGGCCGCGCACGGTGGCAAACGCGGCGGCAGTCTGCACGCGCGGCTGGTCGAGACCCGCCCACGAATCAAGCAACGAGAGATGTTGCGAGGGATCGAGCAGCTGCTGATGTTCGTGCTGCCCGTGCAGTTCAACGAGACGGTTCGAAAGGTCCTTGAGCGCTGCCGCGGTGGCGAGCGCTCCGTTGATGAACGCGCGGCTGCGGCCGTGCGAGGTAATCTCACGCCGGACGATCAGCTCGCTGCCGTCATCGGTTTCGAAAATCGCTTCTACGGTGGCGAGGTCTTCGCCGGTACGAATCAGGTCCTGCGCGGCGCGTCCGCCGAGCAGCAGGCCCACGGCTTCGACCAGAATGGACTTGCCGGCGCCCGTTTCGCCCGTCAGGATGTTGAACGATTGTTCAAAATCGACTGCGACCGACTCGATCACCGCAAGGTTGCGGATGGCCAGGAATCGGATCATGCGGATTCATTCCCGAACGCGGAACTGCCATCCTATCATTGCTTTGACAGTATTTCCCATGGCGTGCTACGGTTGCACGAACGAGGTCGCTCTCCCAGGCGGCACCCTAATTGATCGGATTCGGAGGGCTTGTTGCCGACGCCTGGATTCTTTGTCCTGGCACTGCAACTCGAAGGTGGGAGTGCGCCTACCTCAGTTGCTGCCACAGATTTTACCGACCTAGTTCTCAACGCGAGCCCCATCGTCAAGTTTGTGATGGTGCTTCTCTTAGTCTTCTCGATGGTGTCGTGGGGGATCATCCTCTACAAGTGGTGGGCCTACCGCGGGATTGAACGGCAGACCGCAACGTTCCTCGAGGTCTTTCGCAAGAGTGCGAAGTTCTCGGAAGTGCAGGCCGTGTGCCCTTCCCTCGCGCTCAGTCCCCTGGTCGGCATGTTCCAGGCCGGCTACGCCGAGCTCACCGCCCAGCTCAGATTGTCGCAGCAACAGCCGGCGCCAAGTCCCGGAGCGCCCGCGCCACGTCCAACCTTGAAGAGCATCACCGCGGTCGATCGCGCCCTCCTCCGCGCCTCGTCGATCGAAGTGAACAAGCTCGAGAAGCGCGTAACCTTTCTCGCGACCACCGCGAGCATCACGCCGTTCATCGGGTTGTTTGGAACCGTCTGGGGGATCATGACCGCGTTCATGAACATCGGCGCGCAAGGCTCGACGGACCTGGCGGTGGTCAGCCAGCCGATCGCCGAGGCGTTGATTGCCACCGCGCTCGGCCTGTTCGCGGCGATTCCGGCGGTCTACTTCTATAACCACTTCACCGCGAAGGTGAAGAGCTACGCGTCCGAGATGGACGACTTCGCGCTCGAGTTCCTGAACATCTCGGAAAGGAACTTCACCTAGGTGCCCAAGATTCAGGCCCAGCCCGACGCGAATACCGGCCGCCGCCGCGGCCGTCGCGTGTCGACATCGCTGTCTGAGATCAACGTCATCCCGCTCGTCGACGTGATGCTCGTACTGCTGATCATCTTCATGGTGGCGGCACCGATGATGCAAAAGGGTGTCGAGGTCAACCTGCCGGTATCGCGGCGTGCCGATAAGCTCACCACCGCGAAGCCGCTCTACGTGACGGTGCCGGCGTCGTACAAGAACGATCGCCGCGTCTATGTTGGTGATGAATCGGTGCCTGTGGATGTGCTGACCGAACGGATGCGCCAGGAAATGCAGACCCGCGACGACAGCCAGGTCTACCTGCGCGGCGATGGCGCGGTCCAGCTGCAGGAACTGATGGATGTCTTTGGCCGGCTCAAGGAAGCCGGCATCCAAAAGGTCGGTATCGTCGCGCAGGAGCGGCGCGCCGGAAAGTAACCCACGCACGATGGATGCTGTCAGCCAAGTCCTCGTCGCGCGCGCGGACCGCAGCGATGGTCTCAACTCGATGCTTGGCGCGTCGGTGATTGGGCACGTCGTGCTGGTCGGGGTCTTCGTGTTTCTGCCCGCGGCGTGGTTCGGCGCGGACAACGACGCGCCAGAAACGGTGATGCAGATCAGCCTCGGTGGTCCCGATTCGCCGGATACGCAAGGCCTGACCTCAGCGGGCGGGCGCCCGATTCAGCAGGTCCAACCTGAATTGAAGAAGGCCGTCGAGCCGGTGCGTCCGCCGTCGGCCAAGACGCCCGAAATGGTCGAGCCAACGAAGGCGCCGCCCAAGAAGGCCACGCCGAATAAGGTCGACGCCAAGGATCCGAAGAGCAACCGGCCGACCAAAGGACAGGAAATCCAGAGCGGCACCGCGGTTGCCGAGACCAACGCCAGGGGCCAGGGTTTCGGCATGTCGTCCGGCGGCTTCGGGTCGCAGGGGCACCTGGAGGTGTCGAATTTCTGCTGCCCTGAGTATCTCGGGATCATGCGCACGGCCATCATGGCGAATTGGAACAGCCAGGCAGGTGCCGCAGGGACCACGCACCTCCGATTCGTGATCCAGAAGGACGGGCGTATTGTTGACATCAGCGTCGAGCAGTCGAGCGGAATTGCCGCGCTCGATTTGTATGCGCGCCGCGCGCTGATGTTGACGAAGCTGCCGCCGCTACCGGCCGCGTTTCCCGAGGCGGCTCTCGCGGTGCACCTCTACTTCGAGTATCGACGCTGAGAACAACGATGACCACTTCCCTGTTTCGACAACTGTTCGGTGCGACGCTGGTCGTGGCTTCAGCCGCGGTGCTCGCGCAAGAGCCCGCGCCACGGCCGCAGTCCGGTCAAGCGAGCGTCGAACTCGTGCTGACCGGCGATCCCGGAACGCCGCCGCGCATGGCCGTGCCCGATCTCCTCGCCCTGTCGGCCGACAAGGAAACGCAGGATGCCGCCCGCGTGATCGGGCAGGTGCTGTGGGACGATCTGAATTTCGAGCGCGAGTTCTACATGATTCCGCGCGATACCTACAAGAGCATTCCCGCCGCGGGATCCATCGACACGGTTCCGTACGACCGCTGGCGTGAGCTGGGCGCCGACGGTGTGATCATCGGCACCGTGCAGCGCGTCTCGACCGGGATTCGCGTCGAGCTGCGGTTGTACAACGTGCGCGCCCGTCAGTCGCTCTACGGACGCGAATACACGGGGTCGGCGGCCAACCCACGCATCTACGCCCACACCATGTCGGACGACGTCCACAAGGCACAGCGCAACCTGCGCGGCGTGGCCCGGACCAAGCTGGCCTTCAGTTCCGATCGCAACCGCGAAGCGGTGCTGGCCACCATCGAGAAGCGCGACGTGAAGGAGATCTACATCGCCGATTACGACGGCGCGAACCAGCGCCGCATCACCATCAACCGCAACCTCAACGTGTTTCCGAACTGGTCGCCCGACGGCCGCTCGATCGCCTACACGTCGTACCGGAGCGGCGTGCAGGACATCCTGATCTCGAACATCTATGCCGGCACGATGGACTCGCCGACCAAGGGCGTGTCGGCGAACTGGCTGCCGGTGTTCTCACCGGACGGCACGCGCCTCGCGTTCATCTCGAGCCGCCACGGCAACAGCGAGATCTACGTGATGAACCGCGACGGCTCGGACCTGCGCCGGCTTACCAACAATCCGGCGATCGACAGCACGCCGACGTGGTCCCCCACCGGCACACAGCTCGCGTTTACGTCGGAGCGCACCGGCACGCCGCAGGTCTACACGATGAACGTCGATGGCTCGGGCCTGCAGCGGGTGTCGTTCGAATCGTATGCCGATCGCGCCACGTGGTCGCCGGCGCCGTACAACGAGATCGCGTTCACCGCGCGCACCGGTCCGGGGTTCGACATCAAGATCCTGAACATCGCCAGCGGCGAGACGCGGCAGATCACGTTTGGCGAAGGCACGAATGAAAGCCCCGCGTGGGCGCCGAACGGACGGCATCTCGCCTTCATGTCGACACGGCAGGGACGCAGCCAGATTTTTACCGTCGACCGGGATGGGCGGAACCTGCGGCAGGTCACGCGCGACGGGAACAATACCCATCCGAACTGGTCACAGTAAAGAACGGTTACAGGGGTTACACGGTTACAGGGTTACAGGGTTCTCTGGGTTCCACGGGTTCGCGGGTTCGGGTACAGAGGTTCACAAAGGTGCCGGTATGAGACGACTAGCCAACAAGTTGATGATCGTGGCCGTGCTGATGACCGTGGTGGTTGGCGCGTGTTCGAAGAAGCCGGCGCCCGTGGCGCGGCCGATGCCGCCGCCGCCGGCGGTGGATCCCTCGGGCGGCGGGCCACCGATGCCGCCCGGGCCGCCGGAACGCATCGCCGAGCCGGTACCGGTGCCGGCGATGCCGCCCGACGATTCGATCTCCGGCAAGTCGCTCGACGACCTGAACCGCGACTCCCCGCTCAAGCCGCTGTTCTTCTTGCTCGACAGCTCCGATGTCAGCAGCGAGGGCCAGCAGGTGCTGCAGGAGAATGCGGCGGTGATGAAGAAGTATCCGACCTGGTCGGTGACCATCGAGGGACACTGCGACGAGCGCGGCACGGCTGAGTACAACCTCGCGCTCGGCGAGCGCCGCGCGCTGGCGGCGAAGAACTATCTGGTCTCGCTGGGCATCCCCGCCGACAAGGTGAAGGTGGTCAGCTACGGCAAGGAATTTCCGTTCGATCCGGGTCACGATGACGGCGCATGGTCGAAGAACCGGCGCGCGCATTTCGTGATTACCGCAAAGTAAGATGGAGCCATGAGCGGACGATTCACGATGGGACTTGGGACTTGGGGCTTGGGACTTGGGCACGTGCTCACCCTCACGCTTGGGTTCGCATTGCTCGGCTCCACCGCCGCGGCGCAGTCGCGCCGCGAGATGCAGATGATGGC
>JALDXK010000440.1:0-5547 GCA_032155105.1 Acidobacteriota bacterium | reverse complement strand
GTGTGCGTTTAGCCGCCTCTGGTCGCCTTGGGCCATGGGTCTGATCTGAGACGCGCGCGTCTTGTTTACAAACGTATCGGCATTCGAGCGTTACACTGCGCTGATGCTAACTCCCGAACAACTTAGCTCCATCAGCCGTGCCGTCGCGCTCGAGCATGGCAGAGCGCTGGATGTTCGAGCGGTTGCCGTTACTGACGGAGGCAGCGGCAGAGCTGAAATCCTGGTCACGATTGGCGGCTGTCACCGGGAGCCGTGCCGTTTTCTCGTGAACGTAACGCGTGCCGATGGAGCCGAGTTCGAAACAGAGTTCAGGGCCAAGCTGAGCGAGGCGATTTCTCGACACACGAGCAGGAAAGAGTGACTTTGGTGGTGGTCAGCGCAAGACCGTCGTGATTTCTTGATCCAGATCAATGGCAGTCCTCCGCCCGGGCGCGAACATGGAGCCCGTAGGAGAAATGTCATGAAGATCATCCCGATACTGCTAGCGGCTTGCGCGCTATCCACCACCCTGGGCGCGCAGTGGCCGCGGGCCGCGCGATCAACCGCTGTAGAGACTGTCCCTGAAATTGTCCCTGCGAGCTCGAACGATCAATCGGCTTCGTCTCCGGATCAGGCCGATAGTCGATCGCGCTAGAATTACGGGCCGATGCCGCTCAGAGCTCTGCCCCACCATGCAGTACTGCCCGGGGCAGATGGCCGCTCCTACCGCTCGATTCAGATCCGGCCAATCTCGCGCGCTCAGCGATTCGCTCTTGGACGGCAACTGCGACAGCAGTTACCCCGTGCTGCGCTCGGGCGTTGGCAGCTAGGCAAACAGCGGCCCGATCCAATCGCGCAGATCGTCCATTCGCACGACGGCCGGCTTGCGTCGCTGATCCCAATCCGTGTTGGGCGCATGGCCGCGTCACCCTACGGCTTTCTGCGTGGCGCAACAGTGGTGATGACCAACGATCTCTCGCGGCTGCGGACGACAGGCATCACGCCGGTCATCTGCGGGGACGCCCATCTCGGTAATTTCGGCTTCTATGCCTCTCCCGAACGAGACCTCGTCATCGACTTGAACGACTTCGACGAGGCACACCCGGGTCCGTGGGAGTGGGACCTGCGGCGCCTGGTTGTCAGTCTCTGGATTGCGGGCCGCCAGAACGGCACGACGGAAGCGCGGTGCGGCGACGCGGTGATGGCATGCGTGGCCTCGTACCGCGAATCCCTCCGGTTCCTTGCGAACCAGCCTTTGCTGTGGCGCTCCTTTCAGCGGATGAACGTCGACGAGCTGCACACGACCGTGAAAGAGCGATCGCTCCGTGACAGCATTGCGCGGGCAATACGGCTCGCGCGGGCCAGGACCAGCGATCGTGAACTGCCGAGGCTTACTACCGTGCGCGGCGGCGGAAGACGGATCATCGATCACCCGCCGCTGATCACGCGTGTGTCCGGCACGCCTGCCAAGCGAATCGCGACCGCCCTCGACAATTATCTCGTTACGTTGGCGCCGCACTGGCGGCGTGTTGTCGCCGGTTACACGCTCGTCGACGTGGCGCAAAAAGTTGTCGGCGTCAGCAGCGTCGGCCTGCGCAGCTACATCGCGCTGCTCGAAGGGAGCAGTCCCCAAGATGTCCTGTTCTTGCAATTGAAGCAGGCACGGCGGTCAGTAGTAGCTCGATACGTCCACGGCGAGACGGCCAGGCACGCGCACCAAGGCCAGCGCGTCGTGGAGTATCAGCAGGCGTTACAGACGGTCAGCGACCCACTGCTCGGCTGGACCACGATTGACGGGCTGTCGTACTACGTTCGGCAGTTTCGCGACATGAAGGGCACGATTCCGATCGACGACATCAAGCCCGGCGCGCTCAAAGACTACGCCAGGGTTCTTGGTCAACTGCTGGCCAAGGGACATGCGCGCACGAGCGGAGCATCGCTGATTGCGGGCTACGTCGGTTCGTCGACTCGACTCGACACCGCCATGAAACAGTTCGCGCGCATTTACGCAGACCAGGTCGAAGCGGACTACGAAGCGCTCGTGCGTGCGGTCTCCCGCGGGGTCCTGCCGACCGAGACTTAGGCCTCAGGCATACGGTTGACACCAACCAGCGTCCACGCACCGGACGTGCGCCGGAAATGGAGTGTCACCGGCGCTGACCAGGCGGGGAACCGCGGGTGCATGGCCGACACCCGCACCTGCAAGTATTCGGGTGGCGCCGAAACGTACGGGGGCGGCAGCTGCAGGCGCCGCTCGTTGACCACCGCCGCCAGTGTGTCGGTCACCACACCGGTCGCGTTGTCAAAGCGTCCCCACTCAACACGATACCGATCAGCGGGCGTGGTCAGGCCTTCACGCTCCGCGACGTTGTCGAAGGTCAGCGCGTTGCCGGCGTTGATCTCGAAGTCGATGAGCGGATTGACCTGCGAGAGCCACACGGTCAGCACTTTCTCTCGCCGCTGCATCAGGGTGCGGGTGAGATATTGGGTGGTGCGGGGATCGCTGTATCGCGCCTTCTCGACCAGCGCGCGCACAATCTCCGCGTCGAACTGCGCCACGATCCGCGCCGCCCAGAACGCATCGTCAGGACGCATGTTGTCGAACGCGGCGTTGGGATACTCCGGTTTCCACCGTTCGGGTGTGAAAAAGTCGGCCTCGAAACGCCCTGCCGAGGGGGGCGCCTCCGGATAGGAGATGCGCGTCCAGGGTCGCGCGTACAGTCCGAGCGTCGCGAGCGTCAGCCAACCGGGTTTCCACTCCAGGATGTACTCGTTACCTGGGCGGTGACGTTGCGGGTAGACCGTGCCGCTGCCCATGATCGATCCGAAGTCGAACATGTAGTGCTTGACGTAGCGGCGGCTCCCTTCGGTGACGAGCATGTCGAGGCTGTTCACGCCGCGCGAGTCGTCATGATTCAACCAGGCGCCAAACACCCGTGCCCCGCGCAGCTCGCGACGATGCTCGTGCGGCACGATATCGTTCGGGTCGTCGGGGCGGGTGCTGTAATAGCGGAAATTGCCTAATGGCGTACCGTCGGCAAACCGGCTCACCAGGACGCGGTATTTTCCATTCGGTTGCCTGGCGGCACGGCGCAGCACGTTGTCGACGTCGCGGCGCGTCAGTTGTCTGCGTTCGCCGAGGAGCGGATCGAACTGGGTCGCTGACGGTGAGATCACGAGCCGATCGGCATCGAGCTCAGCCAGATAGACATCAACCGTGTTGTAGCCAAACGCGTGATAGAAGGCCGTGCCGATGATCTCTGCGCCAGTGGCCAGCTCGGGATTCGATGGTGGATCGAATTCGATCTGATAGAGCTGACCCTGCTGATCCGTCATGCGAAATCCGGGCTGCACGCCCGTCGATTTGCCGCTCGACACAACCCAGCCATCGAGTGAAACCGACGCCACACGATCCGGGCCGCGCACGAGATCGGCGGTCGGCACCCGCATTCGTCCGATGCGATTGGTGAACCAACTCGAGTCTGGCACCTGGTCGAGAGTGTTGATGTTCAGCGCCGGGACGTTGCGACGCTCGCCCGGACTGCCGAAGGTGTTGACGACGAAATCGTAGCTGTTGGCGTCTTCGACCGGGACAACTCGTGAGGCATCCAGCAACGTATCGTCGTCAGCCCACAGCGGATCGTCAGGATAGAACCGTGGCGTGTTGGCGGTGAACATACCACCCGCCAGCGTGAGCACCGCAGCGAAGGTAAGCGCCGCCTTAGAACGTGCCGCCAAAGACAATCCACAGATGTTTGCCATCACGACTCCCAAACGCCGCATCGACGCGCGCGACGATCCCTTGGTCAGTATTGAAGCGGAAACCAATGCCATAGTCCGATTCCAGGTTGTTGAGGTCGAGCTGCGAACGTCGCAGGGTGACTTTGCCGGCGTCGTAGAACAGCGCCGCATCGAGGCCCGACCAGATCTCAAAGCGATATTCGCCCTGCAGCAGCAGGGCGTGCGGCCCGCGAAAACGGTATTCGTGGAAACCACGCAACGTGTCTTTGCCGCCCAAGGTCGGCATCAAGTAGAACGGGACCTGCTGGTCCGGCTCGACGTTCGAGGTCGATGCCGCGACCCGTCCAAACAGCACGCGCCGCTCGGACAGAAAACTCACGAACTGGCGCAGGTCGACGTCGAGGCGATCGAAGGAATACCCCAGGCTCTGACGATCGTCGTAGCGGCTCACTTCGGCGCGATACCATCCGCCCTTGCGGGCGTTCAGCGGGCGGCGCCAATCGATGTCGACGAATACGATCGAGCGCAGATAGTCGGGCTGCTGCGTAATCCCCGGCGCCGACTGTTCGTCGAAGACCTCGCCGATCGATGGTAGGGCCGGATCGGCACCATCCCTGACACCCGCATCGATGTGTTCGACGCCGCCGCCAACTCGGACGATCGGTGCCGGGCGTACCGCGGCACGCGCCCCGATGGTGGTCTGTCGAATCGCATAGTCGGTGTGATTGCGGCGCAACGACGCCGGACCGAGGCCGAAGTAGTCTTCGCGGGGATAGTCGCTACGCCGCCCATAGGTTTCCACGTCGATGACGCCATTGGCGAGTTCCGGAAACCGCAGCCGCCCTTCGCCGGCCCAGTATCTGGTCATCGACGCACCGCCCCACACGTCGACGGCCGCCGCGCCGTCGAAGAGACGCCGGGAACGGAACCCGACGCCGTACGCGAAACCGCTGCCCGTGGTGAGGCTGCCGAGCTTCAGATACACCCGATCACGGGTGATGAGCGGGACGCCGCCTCGCTCGATGGCCTTGAGGATCCTTTCGAGCATGCCGGGGTCGTAGGGCACAACGGCCTGCTGCTTCTCCTCGCGGGCCTGCTTGAGGGTATCGGCACGGCTCTCTTGCGCAACCACGCCGCGCGCGCAGACGAGCACGATCAGAAACACGAAGCTCCGGTAGGTGGTCATGGCTGCTTCCCGCTTTTGGGCCTCCGCGTCTTGACGACTGGAGCGCGCAGGTGCCCGTCACAGTATGCAAGGCGAGGACCTCACTCTCAATCATCCAATAGTAGGAGAAAAGGTCAGGCGATTGGTGACGGCGCGGATCGCGAGTAGTATGCCTGCATTCAACTCTAGCTATGGCTGCAGCGCCATGATGGTGGCGATCTCAATCTTCAGGTTGGCCGGGCTCTTCGCGGAGCCGTCGCCGACTGACCAGCAAATCCACCAGGTCCGGTCGGGTTCGGCAGCATCGGTCACGGTGTCCGCCGTGCCCGCACAGTTGAGAGTCGTCACCTGGAACATCGAGCGAGGCGTCAGGTTCCCGGCGATTCTGCTGACGCTCAAACGGCTGGAGGCCGACGTGATCCTGCTTCAGGAAGTCGATCGCTTTGCCGATCGCAGCGGGAGCCGCGACGTGGCGAGTGATCTCGCCCGTGAGCTCGGTATGCACTGGGTGACCGCAGGAGAATTTCAGGAAATTGGCGAAGGTGGCCGCGGTCGCGCCGCCACCAGTAATCAAGCGATCCTGAGCCGGTTCCCGATTCTCAATCCACGGATGACCGTTTTCTCGCGGCAGGCGCAATGGAAATGGCGGCTGAATCCGATTC
>JALDXK010000439.1:0-5556 GCA_032155105.1 Acidobacteriota bacterium | reverse complement strand
CCCCCCCCCGGCGCGCTCCCGTTGGGCATGGCAATTACCGGAACGACGGCGGGTTCGGTTCGATTTCCATCAGGCTCGGTGATGATGCTGCGGCGCGGTGTTGACGGGACGAGGGATTGATGATGATCCGTGATCGCATTGCTGGGTTCGGGCACGACGCTCGGGTGGCGCTGCGGATGCTCGCCCGCACCCCGGGGTATACCGTCGTCGTGGTCGGCTCAGCCGCTCTCGCGATCTGCGTCATCTCTAGCGTTTTCGCGGCCATCCAGACAATTCTGCTTCGGCCGACCGGACTGCGGTCACCGGAGCGGTTGGTGATTGGGTGGGAAACCGATCCCGCCCTCAATCGGCCGTCGGTTGCGGTCAGTTATCTGAATGCACAGGAATGGGCTTCCGTACCGAGCCTGTCGAAGATCGCGGTTGTCAGCTCCACCAGCGAGCGCGGCGTACTAAAGGAACGAAGTGAACCGGTGAAGGTGTCATACGCCGCAGTATCGGCACCATTCTTCGAGGTGCTCGGGGTTCGACCCATTCTTGGACGGGACTTTGTCGCACGCGACGAGCTTCCGTCCGGCGAGCGGGTCGCCATATTGAGCTACCCCTTTTGGCAAAGCACCTTCGGCGCGAGCGCGGAGATCATCGGCCGCACGATCGTCTTCGACAACCGGCCTCACACGATCGTCGGCATCATGCCGAACGGCTTTTCTTATCCTGCGGGTGTCGCCTTGTGGTTGCCCGCAGCGCCTCGCGTGTACGACCTCGCCGCGCAGTGGGGTGGGCCGTTCCCGGAGATCGCCCGCGGCGTGGGACTCTTCCATGTGGTTGGTCGGCTGAGTGCGACAGGATCCGCGGCCAGTGCGGCAGTGGAACTGGACGCCGTCGTCCGCCGCCAAGTGCAAGCGAAGGGACGAGTGGCGAATGCGCCGGTCGTCGTAATTGCCTCGCTCGTCGATACGATGATCGGGCCCGCGCGTCGTATTCTTGTTTGGTTGTTCGTGGCTGCCTGGATCGTGCTCATCGTGGCGTGCGCGAACATCTCTGCCTTACTGATCACACGCGCGGCGGATCGGCGACGCGAGCACGCGATCCGCATTGCGCTCGGGGGTGACCGCCGGCACCTCATCAAAGGCTGGCTGTTCGAGTCTGCTTGGCTGGCCGGCCTCGCCGGCGCACTCGGCCTCATTGGCGTCCATTGGCTTTCGCGCCTCATTGCTCGCGTGGGCATTGTCGGAATGGAACGTTTCTCCAACATCGGTGTGGATTGGACGGTCACGCTGTTTGCCTTTCTCGTCGGCGCGGGCGCAATTGCGGTGTGCACCGTGCTGCCGGCATGGAGCAGCGTCGTCTTTAATCCGAGAGAAGCGTTGACGCAAGGTGTGACGTCCACGAACCGGCGCTTGAATCGTGGGAGAACGGCGCTCGTCGTGGCGCAAATTGCCGGTGCGGTGGTGCTCCTGCTCTCGGCTGGTCCGGTCGTTCGGAGCTTCATGAACGTGCAGCGCGTCGACATCGGGTTCGATCCGACAAACGTGCTCACACTGGACGTCGAGCCCGAGCGTGTGTCGCTCGAAGATTGGCGCGCCTGGTACCACGAGTTTCTGCAGCGAGTGCAAACATTGCCGGATGTCGTCGCCGTCGGCGCCGTGTATTTGCGGCCGCTCGGCGCGGATGCATCCGGGTGGAACACCTCAGTGATCCTCGAAGGACAGCCCGACACCCTCGAGACAGCCAAGAACAATGCTCGCGTCCACTACGAGGCGGTCACGCCAGGCTACTTTCGCGCCATGCGAATTCCACTGCTTCGCGGTCGCATGATCGAGGAGCGTGATGACGAGACCTCGCAGCGGGTCGTGCTCGTGAGCGAATTAACCGCCGCGAGGCTGTGGCCAGGACAGGATCCAATCGGCAAGCGCTTGTCCACGCCAGTCGTGGGCCGCGCCGGCATACAGAGCGTGTGGCACACGGTCATCGGCCTTGTAAAGAACGTGCCCTACCATGGCCTCGAGGACGTTCGGCTCGACGTGTATGAGCCCTATGGTCAGGCCCATCAGAAAGTGAGACACGTCGTTGTATTGACATCCGGCGATCCGGTGCACCTGGCCCCAGCGGTCGTCGCCCAGGCGAAGGCGCTCGACGGCCAAGTCGTCATCAGCAACATCGACACGATGAGTGCGGTGGTGGGCCGTGCCACGGGCCGATGGCGTTTCACCGCCTGGATGTTCGCCTTGTGTGCGAGCGTTGCGCTCCTGCTTGGCACCGTCGGGCTGTTCACGCTCCTGACGCTCGACTCCACCCGGCGCCGTCGCGAATTCGCGGTGCGCTTGGCATTCGGTGCGCGCGCATCTGACATCGTCCGCCTCGTCCTCACGCGAGCCATGGTGGTGGGCGCCGCCGGCATTCTCCTCGGAACCGTTCTGGCATTCTTGTTGTCCGGAACGCTGCGTACGTTGCTCTACGGCGTCGCCCCTCTCGATCCGATCACGATCCAAGTTGTCGCGGTGCTCGTTGCGGCGCTCGTTGCGGTAGCGAGCTACGTGCCCGCGAGACGCGCGAGTAGAGTCCAGCCGCAGAATCTCTTGAAAGACGCCTGATCGGCACTCGTCATCGATCGTTTTCGAATCGGCCATTGGGCCGGACATGTTTCGTTTGAAAGTGATCTGGGTGCCGGCGGCGTTCGACGCTGACCGATCGCGAGACTTCGACACTGTAACGGAGACTGTTCGAGCGCAAATTGTGGTTGGGGGAATAGAGCAGGGCCTATTGTTTGGCGAATTCCCAGTTCGCGCAGGACGGATCTATGACGTCGAGTTGCGGCCGGGGCCAGCGTTCGCCCGCTGGGCGAGCGCCAAGCCACAGCTTGCAGAGAATCGACAAATCATGTTCCACACCACTATGTGGCAGCAGACTTGGATTTTTCTCGATGACGAGGAGCGGGCTGAATCGTACTGGTTGAATTCGCAATAATCGTCGCCGACTAAATTGCTCAGGTTGACAGGATTTTCGAACGCGCGTAGGTTAAATTCATCTCTCCGGTGGCGACTGGTCGCCACCCCCTCCGCGGCCTCTCAGAGCACGTGGAGCGCTTTCATCGCATCCCCGCACGTGGCATGCGACGCGCGAGCAAGAAGCCGGCATCGATTGGCCGGCAATCCTCCAGTTGAGCGACTGAGCGACGTCTCCTTAGGAGACTTGCTGCAGCACTCGTCGTGACGCCGTGGCGTGCTCCGGAACATCCTCGAGCACGTCGCGCGCCGACCACCCAGCCACGCATCGCGTTCGGGGTCACCCCGGACGACAGAGCGCCTGACGACACGAGCGCGGTCGGTGCCGAACATCCCGCACCGGCCGCCAACTCGCCATTCGCAGTCAACCTGTTTCGTCTGGAGGAGGCCATGAAGCGGAGCGAGCACACCGAGTCCTTTCAGAATCAGATCGATCAGCAGTCGGCCGCGCAGGCGCCAGCATCGTACGGCGACCTGCCGAATCGGCTGCTCACCGCATTCGAGGTCGCCGAGTTCGTCGGCTGCCACGAAGAGACCGTGCGTCGCGCGTACTTGCGGGGTCTGTTAATTTCGCAACGATTCGGCGTCAGAGGAAGGAGGTTCCACCCAGCAGATGTCCTCGACTGGATTCGTCGAGGATCACCCACACGAGTGTCGTAACGAAAGGAGAAATAGATATGGCTGTTCGAAAGATCTGCAAGCAGAAGGGCTGCCGCGCGAGCCCGCGCTGCGACCATCCGTGGTGGTTCGACGTGATGCACGATGGCAAGCGCTGGCGCATGCGCGTCGACGATTTCGCGCTCGCTCGCGGAGCGACCGAGCCCGTCGGATCGAAGCAGACCGCCGAGCGCGTTTGGGAGCCAAAGTTTGTTGGCGAGATTGCGTCGGGCCGCGATCCGCGCATCGCACCAAGGACCCAGACGGCACCGCGGGAGATGACGGTAGGCGGGTTCCTCGACCGTTACTACACCAGCTACGTCCAGGCGGAAGCGTTACGCAGCGCTGTCACCATCAACAGCCGGTTGAAGGCGATCAAAAGCGTGATTGGCGACCTGCCTGTGGCCGTCCTGGAGAAGCCGGCGGAGATTCTCCGCTTCAAGGCCAGCTACCGAGAGGGTCACAACATCGCGACGGTCAACCGCGCGCTGAGCACGCTGCGCGCGGCGATTAACTGGGGCCGGTTTCAGGATCCACCCATTCTGTCCACGTCTCCGTTCCATCGATTCGGCGTCAGCATCAAAGCAAAGGAGGAAACAAAACGCGATCGACGCATCGGAACGGATGAAGAACAGTCGCTGCTCTCGGCCGCACAGGTGATGAACTCAACCGCACACAAGTTCGTCGGGTCCTCAATGCACGACCGGCTGATCGGCGCGCTAGAAACGTGCTGCAGGCAGGGCGAGATGCTGCGCATCCAGAACCGTCACGCGGACTGGGAACGTCACCAGATCGCCATCCCAGGGCACAACGCCAAAGACGGCGACAACCGGCGGATCCCGTTCGATCCGCAGGGCCGATTGACGCCGGTCCTGAAACGTCGCGGAGCCCTGGGTCAGAACGCGTACGTGTTCGGCACCCCTTCTGGTGAGTTTCAGGAGAGCTTCAAAACGGCCTGGGAAGCGCTGCTCCTCATCGCGAACGGGCACGACACGAAGCGAGTCGGTCGCGGAGGGTGGACCAATCGCGATCGCGAGAAGCTCCGCCAGATTGATCTCCACTGGCACGACCTGCGGCACGAAGGCGCGTGCCGCCTCCTCGCCGATGGTGTGGACATCCGCACGATTCAGCTGATGCTGGGTCACGCGGACATCAAGCAGACGCAGCGTTACCTCAACATCACGGACGAGGAGCTGCGGAAGGCAATGACCGGCGTATGGGAGCGTCGCCGGCGACTGAAGGCGGTCGGTCAGTAGCGTCAGATCGCCGTCAGATCGCCACAGGAGGCCACGTTGAGCCACTACGAATTGTCAGTCGTTTGTCAGTCAGAGGATCGTCACCGAACCGGCGAGTCGCGAATTGTGCGGAATTGCTCCGGAAAATGGTGCGCCCAGCAGGACTCGAACCTGCAACCTTTGGCTCCGGAGGCCAACGCTCTATCCAATTGAGCTATGGGCGCGAACCATCCATCTTAGATCATCTTCTTGATCAGTTGTATCTGGCCGGCGTGATACGCCGCGTGCCCGGTGATGCCGAGCACCAGGTCGAGCCGCTCGGCCTCCGGGAGCGGCGAGGTGCGAGCACCGCTCGCGATCTCGCCCACTGCCCGGCTCAGCCGCCGGTGTGACGCATCCACGAGCGACGTGATCGCCGTCCACGTCAGCTGCGATTCGTCGTCCAGGTCGAACCAGTCCTCGCCCACCAGCGGGAACGCCGGCGTCTCGCCGGTGAGCCGGCTTTCGATCTGTCCCACCCAGTAGGCGTGGTGCAGCGCGACTTCGGCGATGTTGTGCCGGCCACCGGCTGGACGCAGATACGCCGTCTGCGCGGTCACTGCGGCGATGGCCGCGCGCAGGTCCGAGCCGTACCAGGCGCCCGGGCCGTAGCCCTCGTCGAG
>JALDXK010000438.1:0-5557 GCA_032155105.1 Acidobacteriota bacterium | reverse complement strand
CGCTCGCGGCATTCCTGATCGCGATCGACGATCTGTTCAAGGAAGGCATCGCGCGCCGTGGCGCTCTGCCCGATGAGACGCGCATCGTCTACGTGTCGCCGCTCAAGGCACTGAGCAGCGACATTCACAAGAATCTCGCCGAACCGCTCGACGGAATTCGCGTCGCCGCCGCGGGCATGGGGATCGAGGCGCCGGTGATCACCTCGGCCGTGCGAACGGGCGATACCACGCCCTCCGCACGCGCGGCGATGGTGCGCACGCCGCCGCACATCCTGGTCACCACTCCAGAATCGCTGTACCTGCTGCTCACCTCCGAAGCCAGCCGCGAACGGCTGGCCAGCGTGCGCGCGGTGATCGTCGACGAGATCCACGCGGTGATCGGCACGCGGCGCGGCGCGCACCTGGCGCTGTCGCTCGAGCGGCTTGCCGCGCTCACCGGGAAGCCGCCGCTACGGATTGGACTCTCGGCCACGCAGCGGCCCGTTGAAGCCGTGGCACGTTTCCTTGTTGGCAGCAGCCACGTCCGAGACGAGGTCGCCGACTGCTGCATCGTCGACGAAGGCCATCGCCGCGACCTCGACCTGGCGATCGAGTTGCCGGGGTCGCCGCTCGAAGCGGTGATGGCGCACGACGTGTGGGCCGAGTACTACGATCGGCTGGCGGCGCTGATTACCGGGCACCGCACCACGCTGGTGTTCGTCAACACGCGCAAGATGGCGGAACGCCTCGCGCGGCAGCTGGCCGACCGTCTTGGCGAGGACCAGGTGGCCGCGCACCACGGCAGCCTGTCGAAGGAACGGCGGTTCGACGCCGAGCAGCGGCTGAAGAACGGCCAGGTGCGCGCGGTCGTGGCCACGGCATCGCTGGAGCTGGGTATCGACATCGGGCACGTCGACCTCGTGTGCCAGATCGGATCGCCGCACCGCATCGCGACGTTGCTGCAGCGTGTCGGCCGCGCGGGACACACCATCCACGGCACGCCGAAGGGTCGGCTGTTTCCGGAAACGCGAGACGACCTGGTTGAATGCGCGGCCCTGCTCATCGCGGTGCGGCGCGGCGAGCTCGACCGGCTGATCATGTTCGACTCGCCGCTCGACGTGCTGGCGCAGCAGGTGGTGGCGGAAGCGTCCTGCAGCGACTGGCGCGAGGACGACCTGTTTGCCCTCGTGAAACAGGCGTGGCCGTATCGTGATCTGCCGCGCGCGGACTTCGATGCGGTGGTGCGCATGCTCGCCGACGGGTTCACTACCCGTCGCGGGCGCCGCGGCGGCCTGATTCATCGCGATGAAGTGCAGCGCCGCGTGGTGGCGAAGCGATCCGCGCGCCTGACCGCGCTGACCTGCGGTGGCGCGATCCCCGACGTCGCCGACTATCGTGTAGTGCTGGATCCCGACGAGACCTTCCTCGGTACGCTCAACGAGGACTTCGCGATCGAGAGCAATGCCGGCGATATTTTTCAGCTCGGCAACAGCTCGTGGCGGATCCTGCAGGTCGGCGGCGGCGTGGTCCGCGTGGCAGATGCGCACGGTGCGCCGCCAACCATCCCGTTCTGGCTCGGCGAGGCGCCGGGCCGCTCGGTCGAGTTGTCGGACCTGGTTGGCATCTTACGGCGCGGCGTCGAGCCGCAGCTGCTCGCGCACGATGCCGAGGGGGCAATCGAGTGGCTGATTCGGGAGGCCGGCACGTCGCGCGACGTCGCGGCGCAGATCGCGGCCTATCTCGGCGAGTCGGTTCACATACTCGGTGCGTTACCAACGCAGGACCTGATCATCCTGGAGCGGTTCTTCGACGATTCGGGCGGCATGCAGCTGGTGCTGCACGCGCCCTTCGGCAGCCGCGTGAATCGCGCGTGGGCCCTCGCGCTGCGGAAACGGTTCTGCCGCCAGTTCAACTTCGAGCTGCAAGCGGCGGCCACCGAGGAAGGGCTGTTGTTGTCGCTCAGCGATCAACATGCGTTCCCGCTCGCGGACGTGTTCCGGTACCTGCATCCGGCGACGGTGAAGGACATCCTGGTGCAGGCGTTCCTCGACGCGCCGGTGTTCCAGACGCGCTGGCGATGGAACGCGACGATCTCGCTCGCGGTGGCGCGCATGAACGGCGGCAGCCGCGTGCCGGCGCCGTTGCAGCGGATGCGCGCAGACGACCTGCTCGCCGCGGCATTTCCAGACGCGGCGGCGTGCATCGAGAACATCCCGGGTGACCGGCAGATTCCCGATCACCCGCTGGTGAATCAAACGGTGCGTGATTGCCTCGAAGAGGCGATGGACCTGCCGCGCCTCACCGGCATCCTGGCGCGGATTCATAGCGGCGAGATCCGGTGCGTGGCGCGCGACACCACCGAGCCGTCGCCGCTCTCGCACGAGATCCTCAACGCGCGACCCTATGCCTTCCTGGACGATGCGCCGTTGGAGGAGCGGCGGGCGCACGCGGTGCAGACACGGCGGTCGAGCGACGATCGCGACACCATCGCCCTGGGGGTCCTCGATGCATCGGCGATCGGCACGGTGCGCGAGGAGGCCTGGCCCGATCCTCGTGATGCCGACGAGCTGCACGACGTACTGGTCACCACCGGGTTCCTCACCGCCGCGGAAACGAGCCGCGAAAATACGTGGCCACCCCTTTTCGATGAGCTGACCGCATCCGGACGTGCGACTGCGGCTCGTCATCAATCATGGCCAGGCGGCGTGTGGGTCGCGGCAGAGCGGTTACCCGAACTACTGGCAATCGACAGCGACATCGACCTCGCACCGCGCATCAGCGCTCCGGCCGCGCGTGCGGCGGTGGCATGGACGCGCGAGTCCGCCGCGGTCGAGTTGTGCCGCGGCCGGTTGGGCCTGCTCGGGCCGGTGACGCCGCGCGTGCTCGGCGAGCCGCTGGCACTCGATGCCACCGCATCCGCCGCGGCGCTGCTGACGCTCGAGTCTGAAGGGGTCGTGCTGCGAGGCTGGTTCTCGCCGGGCGGCGTCGAGGAGGAATGGTGCGATCGCCGGCTGCTGGCGCGCATCCATCGCGCCACGCTGCAACGGCTGCGCGCGGAGATTCAGCCGATCTCCACGGCCGACTTCATGCGGTTCCTGTTCGAGTGGCAGCACCTGTCCTCGTCCAGCCGCCTTTCCGGCGTCGAGGGCGTGCGATGGGTCGTCGCGCAGCTCGACGGGTTCGAGCTGGCCGCCGACGCGTGGGATCGTTACGTGCTGCCCGCGCGGGTCAACGGCTACGACACCTCGCTGCTCGATCTCGTGTGCTACAGCGGCGAGGCCGCGTGGGCGCGGCTGACCGAACCGCCCGCGGTGTCGCCATCCGCATTGCTGCCACCACGCCCGGTGCGCGCCACGCCCGTCTCGCTGTTCGTGCGCGAACACGGGGATCGGTGGCGGCTGCTGGCTCGCAAGCTCGACGAACCTGCTCGCAAGCTCGACGAACCTACAGGTTCGTCACCACAAGGCACGAAGATAGTGAGCGACACCGGCGCGGCGGTGTTGGGCGTGCTCGAGAAAGGCGCGCAGTTCGCGCACGAGATCGCGGCGGCGATTCCTACGCCGCTCTACGATGTGCGCATCGCCCTCTCGGAGCTGGTGTGGGCCGGCCTCGTGGCTTCCGACGGCTTCGCCGGCTTGCGCGCGATGTGGGAAGAGCCGTCGCTCGGCCGGCGGTCGGGTGTCGCGGCCGGCGGTCGCTGGTCGCGATGCGTCTCGGCGGCGTCTGAAATCAGTGACCAGGATCGCGAAGACGCGATCGAACACTACGCTTCCGTCTTGCTGCAGCGCTACGGCATCGTGTGCCGCCGCCTGCTCGCGCGCGAACCGTACGCGGTGCCATGGCGCGAGTTGTTGCGCGTCTATCGCCGGCTCGAGGCGAGAGGTGACGTGCGAGGTGGTCGTTTCGTCTCGGGGCTACCGGGCGAACAGTTCGCGCTACCCGACGCGGTGGCGCTCGCCCGCCAGGTCCGGCGCACCAAAGCGAACGGGGAGGAAATAACGATCAGTGCCGCCGATCCCCTTAATCTCGTCGGCATCGTCACAGCGGGCGAGCGCGTGCCCGCGGTCGCCTCCACGCGCCTTACCTATCGCGACGGCATCCCTCAGCATGAACGCACCAACGAACATGCTGAGCAGGAGATCACTGCGGCAACGGGTTAGAACCGGCAGTCGTGCGTTACTGTATCGGGATGCCGCTCGTTCATCTCGATACCCTTCCGGTTCGCGAAATCTTCCCGGGGCTCCGCGCCCGACTCATTCATTCCGATCGCGTCAGCCACTCGTGGGTCGACGTCGATGCCGGCGCCACCTTTCCTGAACACCACCATCCGCACGAACAAATCGTCAATGTCCTCGCCGGCGAACTCGAGCTCGTCGTTGAAGGCGAAACGCATCGCTTGAAGCCCGGCATGGTGTTCGTGATTCCACCGAACGCGAAGCACTCGGGGCGGGGGATTACGGCCTGCAAGGTGCTCGATGCATTCGCACCCACCCGTGACGACTACAAATAGAGGGAGAACCCTGTAACCCTTGTAACCTTTGTGACCTTTGTGACCTTGCGTGAGCTACCAGTGTCTCCCCATCGTGACCGTGACGACGTGCGTTTTGCCGTCGCTCAGAAGCGGGATCGCATGGGGATCGACCTTTTCGCCGTCGAGTTCGGCGCCCAACACGCCGCGCCAGACCCGGTCGGGATTCTTGACGTTGATCTCGTAGGTCGTCTCGTCGAACCGCCACTGAATCTCGTAGTGATCCCAGGCTGACGGCACGCACGGATCCATCGCGAACGAGGTGCCGCGCTTGCGCAGGCCGAGGATGCTCTCGAGGCCGGCGCGATAGAGCCAGCCCGCGGATCCGGTGTACCAGCTCCAGCCGCCGCGGCCGGCATGCGGCGGCCGCGCGTAGACGTCGCCGTCGAGCACATACGGTTCGGTGCGGTACCGGCCGACATCTGCCGGCGTGCGCGTGTGGTTGATCGGGTTGAGCATGTGGAACAGCTCCGCCGTTTCGTCGCCGTTGCCCTGCTGCGCGATCGCCATCAGCGCCCACACGGCGGCGTGCGTGTACTGGCCGCCATTCTCGCGAATGCCCGGCGGATAGCCCTTGATGTAGCCGGGATCCTGGTCGGACTTGTCGAACGCCGGCGTCAGCAGCAGCAGGATGCGCGACGGACGGGCGATCAACTCGGCGCGCACCGCGTCGAGCGCGCGTTCCGCAAACCGGCGCGGCACCGCCTTCGAGAGCATCGCCCACGACTGTGAGATCGAATCGATGCGGCACTCGTCGTTCTGCGCCGAACCGAGCGGGCGCCCGTCGTCGTAGTAGCCGCGGCGATACCATTCGCCGTCCCACGCCGCCTCGAGCCGCGTGCTGAGGTGCCGCATCCATTCGCGGTAGCGCGCCGCCAGCTCGGTGTGCCCGCGGCCCTCGCAGATCGGCACGAACTCCGACAGCACCTTGAAGATGAAGAACCCGAGCCACACGCTTTCGCCGCGGCCCTCGGCCCCCACCTGGTTCATGCCGTCGTTCCAGTCGCCAACGCCGATCAACGGCAGGCCGTGCGGGCCACTGGTCATGCC
>JALDXK010000437.1:0-5563 GCA_032155105.1 Acidobacteriota bacterium | reverse complement strand
ATCCTGCACGAGCTGGTGCGGCGGGCGATGGACCGGGCGGTGTTTGCCGGCGCCGATCAGAAGCGCCAGGCCGATCGCCTGCGCCACCAGACACTCGTGCAGCGGACCGGGGAATT
The DNA here is from genome assembly GCA_032155105.1 of Acidobacteriota bacterium. GTDB lineage: Bacteria > Acidobacteriota > Vicinamibacteria > Vicinamibacterales > UBA2999 > 12-FULL-67-14b. The sequence goes on along the minus strand of JALDXK010000437.1, from coordinate 5,447 downwards.
GATGTACGAACTGACGCGGCTCTACCCGGCGATCTCGGGCGCGCAGCCGGTCTACGGCTGGGACGTGCCGCTCGCACACGCGGTGGACGGCGCGCTGTACGCCGGCTCGCACCGCAACTTTCCGTTTCACTGGTTTGCGTTCGGCACCCTGCACGATCCGGCGCGCGCGTATCTCGCCAGCCGGATCATCACGCGCAACATTCTCGGCAAACCCGAAAAAGACGACGCGCACTTTTCATTTGCAAGGAACCTGTAATGTCTGATTCTGGCGTCTTCCGCATCAACCCGCTGCAAGGCTGGCAGCGGGAAGCCATCCTGAAGGCGGCGCAACTGCTGCGCGACCGCTTCGGCAATCCGCCGGTCGACGCGCAGGCGCGAGTCGCGCACGACGGCCTGCTGGAAGTGCTCGATCCGGCGCGGCGCACGGTGCGCCTCCAGAAGGAGCTCAGCGAAGCGACGCGAAAGGCCGCGTTGACGCAGAAGGCGGAGCGGCGAGCCAAGGAACGGCGCGCCACCGATCGCCGCAAGGTCAACCTTGGTCCGCCGTCGGGCGTTCCCGATCGCCGCAAGGGCGAGCGCCGCAGCGGTTCCGACCGGCGCAACCGTAAGTGACCCACCTTCGCGACTACGTCGCTTCGGTGGGCAGGCCCCGGGGCACACCGGGTTCCATCGGCGACAGGTCTCCATCTATACTCAGCCTTTGAAGTTCCGTACCCCACACCTGGAGGGTTAACTCCTCATGCTCCGCATTTTCACGGCGTTCATCCTGAGCCTCGCGGTCGGCTCATCCGCAGTTGCGCAATCCACCGCCATCAACGGCACCATCGAAGGCACCGTCAGGGACGAGCAGGGCGCGTTCCTGCCCGGCGTGACGGTCGCCGTCACCAACATCGACACCGGCGAGCAGCGCACCGTCGTCACCAATGAGAGCGGCCTCTATCGCGCACCGCTGCTGTCGCTCGGCACCTACCGGGTGTCGGCCGAGTTGCAGGGCTTCAAGAAGTTCGAGCAGACCGGCATCTCGCTGCGCGCCGGGCAGACCGCCGTGATCGACGTGTCGCTCTCCGTCGGCACCATCGCCGAGACGATCACCGTCACCGCCGACGCGCCGCTCGTGGACCTCGCCAAGATCGAACAGGGCCGCACCCTGAGCGAAGCGGAGATCAAGACGCTGCCGCTGACGTCGCGCAACCCCTACAACTTCGCGTTGCTGCAGCCGGGCGTGGTGGGCTTCGAGACCAACGAGTTCGGCGTGCCGCGCCTCACCGCCAACGGCGCGCTGTTGCGGGTCAACTACCAGGTGGACGGCAGCAACAACACCCAGAAGGATCGCGCCGGCCTGCGGCAGATGCCGATGTCGGAAGTGATGATCCGCGAAGTGAAGGTCGTCACGAGCGGCTATGCACCGGAGTTCGGCCAGACGATGGGCCTGGTCTACAACGCGATTACGCCGTCGGGCACCAACACCTTCAAGGGCCAGGGCAGCTACCGCATGCAGCGCCAGTCGATGGTGGCGCTGCCGTTCTTCACGGCGCCGGGCGCCCAGAAGCCGCCCACCGACGTCAACGTCTACACCGTCGACCTCGGGGGACCGATCGTCAAGAACCGGACCCACTTCTTCGGCGGCTACGAGCACACCGAGCGCGACTTGTCGGGTCTCAGCGTGATCACGATCAGCCCCGCGAACCAGGCGCTGCTGGGCCTGACCGAGCCCGCCTACCAGCCGCGCGGCCTCAACACCGAGTTCGCGATCGGCAAGGTCGATCACCAGATCAGCGGCGCGCACCGCCTGTCGTTCCGCTACATGTTCTTCGACAACTTCATCACGGCGAACGTCGGCGGCGGCCTCACCTCGGTGCAGCGCGCCAACGACTTCGCCGATCGCCAGCACTCCACGGGCGCGCAGCTCGTGTCGACGCTCGGTGCGACGACACTGAACGAACTGCGTGTGCAGTATGCGACGCGCGCACAGAGCCGCGCCCCGAACGCGATGTCGGGCACGGGTCCGGCAATCAACGTCACGGGAGTGGCGAACTTCGGCGGGCCAATCGCGGCCATCGCCGATTCCGGGTTCGGCTTCACGCAGAACGTGCTGCAACTGAACGACAACGTCACGCTGATGAAGGGCAGCCACGCCTTCAAGGCCGGCATCGACCTGCAGTGGGTGGACGACACGCGCACCAACGCGGCGGCGCAGCTCTACACCTTCCCCAACGCGGCGGCGTACCTGGCGGCGCGCGACGGCGTCAACCGCCTCGGCTACACCAACTTCACGCAGTACTTCGGCCTGCCCGACCTCGCCTACAACACCACGCAGACCGGGCTCTACGTGCAGGACGACTGGCGCGTCGGCGACGACCTCAAGATCCTCTACGGCGTACGCTACGACCTCTACGGCACGCCCGACGCGGACCCGAACGCCCCGATCGCGACCTCGCGTGAGTTTCCGACCAGCAGCAGCAACTTCGCGCCGCGCTTCGGCGCGGTCTGGACGCTCGGCGAGAACAATCGCTCGGTGGTGCGGTTCAACACCGGCGTGATGTACGACCAGGCGATCAACGCCGTCTACGAGCAGGCCCTCAACAACGACGGCACCAACGCGCGCGCCTCAGCCACGTTCACGCCGACGCAGGCCGGCGCCCCGGCGTTCCCGGCGGTGCTCAGCACTGGCGCCGGAGCGGCGCCGAACACCGCGTGGACGGTCGACCCCGAGTTCAGAATCGCCCGCTCGTGGCAGAACAACGTGCAGTTCGAGCAGGCCATCGGCGATCGCTACTCAGTCGCCCTCGGCGCGTCGTACGTGAAGGGCTACGACCTGCCGGTGGTGACGAACATCAACCCGATCAACCCGATCGGGACGCTGGCCGACGGCCTGCCGGTATTTGCGCCCGCGGTGAACGCCTCGACGCGCGTCGATCCGCGCTACAACGTGATCAACAGCACCCACTCGCTCGGCGAGTCGACCTACCAGAACATGACGCTGCAGTTCACGCGGCGGCAGTTCAACGGTATCGGCTTCGACCTGGCGTACACGCTCGGCAAGTCCGAAGACAATGCGCCGATTACCAACGTCCTGTCGGTGCAGGGCGATGCCGGCCGCGTCGATCCGACCAACCTCGATCGCGACATCGGCCCGAACATCCTCGACCAGCGCCACACCTTCTCGGGCAGCATTGTCGCGACACCGCAATTCGAGCGCGACGGCGCGTGGGGCGCGATCCTGAACGACAACGTGTTCGGCCTGGCGATCCAGCTGGCGAGCGGCATCCCGGTAAACCTGCGCAGCAACCTGGAGCTGAACAACGACGGCACGGGCAGCGATCGGCCGGTGGGCGTGCCGCGCAACTCGCTGACGCTCCCGGCGCGCAGGAACGTCGACGCGCGCTACTCGCGCCGGTTCCGCATCCAGGGCACCATGGCGGCGGAGATCATCGCGGAGGTGAAGAACCTGTTCAACACCGAGCAGGTGTCGAGCGTGAACGCCAACGTGCCGACCAACGCGCAGGGCGTGCCCCTGGGTACGCTGCCGACGTCGAGCGACCAGCTCACGCCGACCGGCGGCTACGAGCAGCGTCAGTTTCAGCTCGGGTTTAAGTTCGTCTTCTGATCCAGACGAGGACACGGAGAAGTACGGAGGGCACGGAGGCACGCGCCGTGCCCTCATCCTTTAGGGAAGGCAATGCGCAGAATCTTTTTCGCCGTTATCGTCGTCCTCTCCGTATGCTCGGCACATTCGAGCGCGCAGCATCAGCTCATGCCGGTTTCCCAGATGAGGGGGGCACCCGCGCTCGAATTAGCGTTGCGCAAGCTCGACACGGTGGGGTCGTTCATGATGACCACCGCGCACCCGGACGACGAGAACAACGCGATGCTCGCATATTTCTCGCACGGCAAGGGCTATCGCGCGACGCTGGTGACGGCGACGCACGGTGAGGGCGGCCAGAATGAAATAGGCCCCGAGCTGTTCGTGCCCCTGGCCGTGCTGCGCACGGAGGAACTGCTGGCCGCGCACCGGTATGACGGCGCCGAGCAGTTCTTCACCCGGGCGATCGACTTCGGCTATTCCTTCAGCATCGAGGAGTCGCTCGAGAAGTGGGGACACCAGGAGATTCTTGGCGACTACGTGCGGATGATCCGCACCGTCCGCCCCGACGTGATCGTCGGTTTCGTGTTCGACGGCGACGGCGGAGGACAGCACCATCAAGCATCGTCTCGGTTGACGCTCGAAGCATTTCGTGCGGCTGCCGATCCAGCGCGATTTCCAGAACAGCTCAAGGAAGGGCTTCGCCCTTGGCAAGCATCGAAGTTCTACTACACTGCCGGCTTTGGCGGCCCTCCGGGTTCCAGGGGTTCCACCAGTTCCAAGGGGCAGGAAGCTCTCGCCAATCTCAATTTCGCCGGCGGAGATGTGTTCGACCCGATTCTTGGTCGAACTTACAACGAGATTGCCGGCGAAGCCCGGAGCATGCACAAGTGCCAGGGGATGTCGCAGCTCCTGCCGTTGCCGGCCGGTGGCGGCGGACCGATGGGCCCAGGCGGCGTGCGCGCGTACCGGTTGCGCGACACCGTGCTGCCGGACGGCGTCGCGCGCAAGGAACAGGAGATTTTCGACGGCGTCGACACGAGCTTGCGCAGCTTGCTGCGGTTTGCCGGACCGAACCCACCGCAAGAGCTCGGCACGCGCCTCGATGCGATCACGGCGGCCGTGGCCGAGGCTCGCACGACGCTGGCCACCGGCGGCACGACCGCGGCCGTAACGCCGATCGCTCGTGGGCTGAGGGCCGTTCGCGAATTACGCGGCGCTCTCGGGGGCCTGACCGAAGACGCGCGATACGAGTTCGATTTCCGGGTGGCGCAGAAGGAAAAGCAGTTCGAGCAGGCGCTGGTGCTCGCGGCGGACATTCGTCTCGACGCCATCACGCGCGACGGCCTCGTCGTCGCCGGCCAGCCGTTGCAGGTCGATCTGCCTGCCGCCAACCGAGGCCGGACTGTCGTGAGCATTTCGGCCAGCGTGAACGGATTCACGGGCGGTGCCGGTTGCACTATGGAGTATGTGCCGAACACGTCGAATAACTGCAGCCAGCAGTTGCGGGTACCGTTGGACGCGAAGCTGACCGCCGCTCATTTCAAGAACGGCCCGGTCGGCGCGCGCTATGTGTTCGATCCGGACGTGCCCTTCGGATTGCCGTTCCGTCCAACGCCGTTCACCGCGACGTTCACGTTGACGATCGAGAACACTCCGATCGAATTGACGGTGCCCATCCAGGCACGATCCGAAGGCGACATCTTCAGCGGCGAGAAGCGCTACGAGATCCACGTTGTTCCTGCCTTTGCGGTGAGCGCGACGCCGGAGGTTGTTGTGGTGCCCATACGGACCGAAGACGAACCTAAAGGTTCGTCGCCGCAAGGCAAGGGTTCGTCGCCGCAAGGCAAGGGTTCGTCGCCGC
>JALDXK010000436.1:0-5567 GCA_032155105.1 Acidobacteriota bacterium | reverse complement strand
GCGTAGACCTGCAGCGACAGGTTCGGCGTCATCGTGTAGTTGAAGCGCGTGTTGAACGACATCGTCTTTTGATCGATGCGCCCGAAGACGTAGCTCGTCGAGCCATTGTCGGCGCTGACGTTCTCCACCCACTGCGAATCGTCGTGGTTGATGAAATAGCGAAGACCGACGTTGAGCGACATGGACGAGGTCGCGCGCCAGTTGAAGCCGGGCATGATGTCGTGGCGCGAGCTGTTCTCGGTGTCGGCCCAATGTCCGCCGTTGTAGAAGAACGACAGTGCCTTGCGGTTGTCGGTGTTGGCGTAGTACCAGAGGTTCTTCCCCGGGTTGCCGAGTACGCCCGGGCCGCCGCGCGTCACGCGATCGCGGAACGGCGTGCCATCGAGGTTGAAGCCGCCGCCGATGCTGTAGTAGTTCGTGAACGTCCAGTGCGAGTTGATGTTGCCGCCCGAATAGAGCCGGTCGCCGCCGAAGTTCCAGCCCGAGTACTGGTTGATGTTGAAATTGCGCGTGCGGACGTACTTGCCCGGCGTGAAGTTGCGCCACTGGAACCAGTTGCTCTGGTTACGCTCGTCGGCGCGGCGCATGAAGCCGAGATCGTTGGTGTCGAAGCCGGGTGACTTGTAGCCGAAGAAGCTGCTGAACCGGGTTTTCTCACCGGCGATCTTTCCGAACGAGACAGAGGCGCCGTGTCCGCTCAGGTTCGTCGCCCCGGGATCGACCTCCACGTAATTCGCGTCGGGCCGCTGGAACCCGTGCACGGTGTTCTCCTGCAGCCGGGTGATCGATTCGGTCGTGCCGGTGATGTAGGTCGTGGCCGCGTAGCCGGTAATGTTGTACATCGGCGACAGCCGCCAGTCGTAGTCCACGCCGCCGGCGTAGGCGCCGTTGGGCAGGAACGACGTCGCCGGATCGAATTCGCGGTTCGTGGCGGTGGTCATGAACCCGAGCGATGACTGGTTGCTGAATTCGCGGCGGGCGCGGACCACGGTGTAGCCGGTCATCGGCTCCACGGTGTAGCTGCTGTTGCCGACCGTGTCCGTGGTGGCGATTTCCGCGTCCTCGCGCGCGGTCAGCGCAGTGAGGGCGCCGATCGAGAACCCCGCGGCGCGGCCGGTCAGCTTGCCGGCCCCGATGATCGTCGTGGTGTCGGGCTGCTTCGAATACGCCTCGTCGGACAGCTCCGGCGAGCCCTGCGGCTCGCGGCCGATGCGGCGCGAGTAGAACATGCCGGTGCAGTTGCCGTCGTTGCAGTCCATGTTGAAGCGGAACGTGCCGGAGCCTTCCACGAAGAACGGGCGACGCTCGGGAAAGAACGTCTCGAAGGCGTCGAGGTTCACCACGGCGGGATCCGCCTCCACCTGGCCGAAGTCCGGATTGACGGTGGCGGTGAGCGTGAGGCCCGGTGTCACCGCGTACTTCATGTCCAACCCCAGCGCCGCGCCAGGGTCCGTCGGGTTGCTCAGCGGATTGTCTTCTTCATCGGGCTGCGTGCGGACATCGGCCACACTGTAGGGCAGCAGCTCGAGCCGCTTCGGCGAGCCCGACAACTTCAACCCGTTCAACTCGCCAAACTGCGAGACGAATCCGTTGGCGTTGCGCGACAACAGCGGCCACGTCGAGGTTTCCGCAAGACGGCCGACCTCGCGAATGATCGCAAGGCCGACGGGCCGGCCATCAAGCCTGTTGAAGCGCAGCTGCGAGAAAGGAATCTTGAACTCCGCGCGCCAGCCCTCGCCGTCGCGCTCGACCTCGACGTCCCACACCGCATCCCAGCTGTCGTCGCTGGCGCCATCGTTGTAGTAGTAGCGATCGGTCTTCACGCCGACCGGATTGACGCCAAACTCGTAGCCCGATCGCTTGTCGAAGTACGAATCCACGACGATGCGAATCCAGTCGGAGGGTGAGCGCTGATCGCGCCGCGTCAGGATGCCGACGAGCTTGTCGGGATCGGTGTCGAACGCGCGGACCGCGACATACAGGGCCTCGCCGTCGTAGGCCATGCGTGCTTCCGTGCGCAAGGTCGGCGGCTGCCCCTCCGCGGGCTCGCGCTGCAGGAACTCGGTCACGGCCGGCGCCTGCTGCCATGTTTCTTCGTTGAAGCGGCCGTCGACGACGATGATGCCGTTCGAGGCCACGGCGACCGCATCGATGCGTTCGACGCGAGTTCCTCCGTCGGCACTGGAGGAACGATCGTTAAGGGCCTGCGCGCTCGCCGCCGTGGGGATCAAGAGAACAATGGCCGCGATGCGCGCGGCCTTTCTGCGGAACATCTTCATAAAACCATTTGCATAGACGGCAGCAGATCTTGAAAGGTTGGGCGATTCAGACAGAGATGGGCTGTCGTAATGCAGATATTCATGTATTAATATTCACATTACGTCAGACCTGCTCCGCGGCCGCGAACGCACACATTCCGGCCAGAAAACGGCCGAATTCGCTCATGACCGGCATCAGTTGATGGTGGCCGTGGATGGTGCGTTCGCGGTGGGAAACAATTTTGGCGCCTGGACGGTGCCGGCTGGCTGCGCTGCGTGGATTCCCGCCCGGCTGCGGCACTCGATCGAAGCGCTGCCGCGCGCGGTCACTCGCACCCTCTACATCTCACGTGGCCGCGCAGGATCCGCGGTGCTCGAGGTCAACCCGCTCGTGCGCGTAATTGTCGACCACGTCTGCGGCGCGACGCGTCCCCTGGACGAAGGACCAGCACGACGTCTCGTCGCGGTGCTGCTCGATCACGTCGCGCCCCAACGCGAACTACCGCTGTTCGTGCCGGCGGTCACCTCGCCGCTCGCGCGGACCGTGGCCGACGCGCTCAGGTCCGATCCGGCCGGCACGCCGCGCATTCGCGATCTCGCCGCCGCGGCAGGCGTGAGCACGCGCACGCTCGAGCGCGCGTTCACGGCCGACACGTCGATGTCGCTGGGTGAATGGCGGCAACGATGGCGCGTGTGTCGCGCGATCGCGCTGCTGGCCGGCGGCATGGCGGTGAAGGACGTTGCGCTCGAAGTCGGTTACGAGACGCCGAGTGCCTTCGTCACGGCTTTCAAGAAATACGTGGGCACGACGCCCGGAAAGATCTGATTGCTGATTGCCGATTGCTGATTGCTATTTGCCAGCCATCAACGTCTCGAAGCGCGCCTTTTGCTCATCCGTCGCGTTCGGGGCTGGTTCGAGGCGCCAGGGACGCTGTGGGTCAGAGCCGAGGGTGACGTCGATCTTCATGATGCGATCGCGGCGGGCGATCGTCATCGTCACCTTGTCGCCCGGGCGATACTGCGCCAGCCGCCCTGGGAACCCGTCCGGGCGCACGCGCACGTCGTCGATGGCGATGATCTCGTCGTCGGCGTTGAGGCCGGCGTCGAGGCCCGGTGTGCCGCGCCGCACCGAGCTGATGATCAGGCGGCCGCCCTCGACGCGCGTGCCGCCGCCGATATAGGCGCGCGCCGTGTTCGGGTCGACGGGCTGGAAGCGAAGACCGTAGTAGTCGAGCGCTTCCGTGTAATCGAGTTCCTCGGTGGACTCCGCCGTCTTGGCAAACCAGTCTTTCAGGTCAACACCCGCGGCCTCGCTCATCACCGCGTAGAACTGTGCCGGCGTGTAGCCCTTGTCGCCGGAGTAACGCTGCATCGCCCACTGCATGCCGGTGTCGAGCGACCGCGTGCCGTTGGTGGCCTTGCGGATCCTGGCGTCGAGCAGGAACGCGATCACCGCGCCCTTCGGGTAGTAGTTCACGCTCGTGTTCGCCGTGTTCTCGTCGGGCCGGTACTGCTTGATCCACGTATCGAACGACGCCATGTCCACGGGGGTGACCAGCCGGCCCGGAGTGACCTGCACCTGTTCGATGTGCCCCGTCAGCCCGTCGAGGAACTCCTCGCGCGAAGTGATGGCGGCCCGCCGCGGCAGGATGTCGGCGTAGTAATCGGTGAAGCCTTCGGCCACCCACAACGTCTTCACGTAATTCTCGTGCTCGTAGTCGAAGGGGCCGAGCTCAACCGGGCGGAGGCGTTTCACGTTCCAGTTATGGAAATACTCGTGTGCGAGCGTGCCCAGCCAGCCGAGGTACGCCCCGCGCGTGCGCGTGACATAGCGTCCGGTCATCCCGAGGTAGCTGTTCTTGTGCTCGAGCGCGCCGCCCTGCTCGGTGACCATGGTCATGAAGTAGTAGTGCGGGTACGGCAGCGAGCCCATCACGTTCCGGCCGGCCTGCACAACTTTCTCCACATCGGCGACCGCGCGATCGGCGTCGACGAATGCGGTGTCGCCTTCGAACAGCACCACGTGCTTCTTGCCGTCGACGGTGAACTCCCGGGTCACAGGGTTGCCGATGACGATCGGGCTGTCGACGATGGTGTCGAAGTCGGCGGCGCGGAAGGCGGTGGTCGATCCGGAGACCGGCGGCAGCGCCGTCTGCACGCTCTTCCAACCCGAGGGCAGCTCGACGCGCACTTCGTGCGGCCGCGCCGCGCGCTCGACCAGGGTCAGGAACGTCGGCGCGCCGTTGATCATCGCGAAGCCCGACTCGATCCAGTTGTTGCGGACGGTCATCTCGCGGCCGTAGACCTTGTAGCGCAGCGTCACGTTCGCGGCGCCGCCGGTGGTGATGCGCCAGCGGTTCTTGCTCGACTTTTCGACGTTCAGCGCGCGCGTACCGGCCGCGGCGCTCACGGCTTCGACATGCCGCTCGTACTCGCGAATCAGGTACGACCCCGGGGTCCACGTGGCCATGTAGACCTCGATCTGCGCCCGGCCGGCCGCCGGGACGTCGGCTTCCACCTCCACGTAGTGCGTGTGTGGGGCGGGAAACCGCAGCGTGTAGCGAATCGGATCGAGGGCCTGCGCGCGCAGTTCCGGCGCGGTCGTGACAATCGTACACACGCAAGCGAGTGCGAGCAGGGTCCGATGTTTCATGATCGATCATTCTACGACGGGCGAAGCGCTAGTATTTCAAGGTGCGCTGGACCGATCACAAGACGGTGGGCCTGCAGTACGGCATCACCGGGCTCGGGTTCCTCCTGATCGGGTTCCTGCTGATGATCCTGATGCGATGGCAACTGGCCTGGCCGGGGCAGCCGCTGCCGTCGTGGCTGGCGGCCATGCTGGGCGAGGCCAACGCGCCCGGCGGCATCATGCTGCCCGAGTTCTACAACCAGCTCGTGGCGATGCACGGCTCGGTGATGGTGTTCCTCGCCGTCGTGCCGCTCGCCGCCGGCGCGTTCGCCAACTATTTCGTCCCACTCGAAATCGGCGCGCCGGAGATGGCCTTCCCCCGCCTCAATGCGCTGAGCTACTGGCTGTACCTCGCTGCCGGCGTGATCATGGTGGCGAGCTTCTTCGTCGAGGGCGGTGCGGCGAACTCGGGATGGACGTCGTACGCGCCGCTCGCGGTGATCGCCACCAAGGGCCAGAACTTCTGGCTGATCGGCATTTTCCTGCTCGGGTTGTCGTCGGCGCTGAACGCCATCAACGTGCTCGTTACGATCGTCCAGTGCCGGGGTCCGGGCGTGAAGTGGGTGACGCTGCCGTTCTTCGTGCGAAGCTGCCAGTACTGCGGCCGGTAGAAGAGG
>JALDXK010000435.1:0-5593 GCA_032155105.1 Acidobacteriota bacterium | reverse complement strand
GTGTAGGTCACCATGTGCCAGCCACCGAAGGCAAACAGGCCCGCGGCCACGGCCAGGAAGAAATTCGCCAGCGTCACCGGCGGCAACTCGCTGGACACGGCCGGCGGCGGCGCCCCACCACTCAACATGAACCCGAGGAGGATGATGGCGGCCACAGCCAGGACTTTCACCACGGTGAACGCCGTTTGCACGCGTCCGCCGAACCTCACGCCAAAGAAGTTGATCACCGAGAGGATCAGGATCGCTGCCACGGCGACCAGGCGAAGGCCGGTATCGCCCAGCGGCAGGAAGAAGCCGGCGTACCGTGCAAACACCGTCGCGATGGCGGCCAGGATGCCGGTGTGCATGGTCCAAAACGTGGCCCAGCCCCACACGAACCCCAGCCACGGCGCGTAGATCTCTTTGAGATAGACGTAGACACCGCCCGTGCGCGGATACGCCGACGCGAGCTCAGCGCAGACCAATGCGCCGATCAGCGTCAGCACGCCGGACACCGCCCACGCCAGCACCACCGCCATCGGTGACGGCACCAGGTTGGTCATCTCCGAGGCCTGCACGAAGATCGACGAGCCGATGATCGTACCAACGACGAGAGCGGTGGCGGAAGGCAGACCCAGCGCGCGCTGCATGCGGTGGGCGCGATTCTACACGGTCACGGTGTCCACTCGGAGTACGATCGTGGATACGTGAGCGTCGGACTTGAACTGATTCTGCTGGCTGCCGCAGGTGTGATTTCCGGTGCGTTGAACGTGGTCGCAGGCAGCGGTTCCTTCCTGATCCTCCCCATCCTGTTGTTCGTCGGGTTGCCGGCCACGCTGGCCAACGGCACCAACCGCGTCGGCATCCTGACGCAGAACCTCGCCGGCCTCATCGGATTTCACCAGCACGGCGCCATGGACTGGGCCTGGTCGCTGAAGGCGAGCATCCCGGCCATGATCGGCGCGGGCTTCGGCGTGTGGGCGGCGCTCGCGGTTCCCGACTTCGCGTTCCGCCGCATTCTCTCCGTCGCGATGGTCGTGGTGACGGTGTGGTCGCTCCTGAATCGCCAGAAGCTGGTCAACGCCGGCGACGTGAAGCCGCCCAGCCACTGGCTGGTCGTGGCGGGCTTCTTCGTGGTCGGCCTCTACGGCGGTTTCATCCAGGCCGGTGTCGGATTCCTGTCGCTGGCGATCACCACCGCCGCGGGCATGGACCTGGTGCGCGGCAACGCGGTGAAACTGCTGACAGTGCTGATCGTGACGATCATTTCCCTCGTCACCTTCGCCGGCGCCGGTCAGGTGGACTGGCCGAAAGGATTGGCCCTCGCCGCCGGCAACTGGGTCGGTGCGGTGATCGGCGTCCGGATGGCGGTCTTCAAGGGGCACAATTGGCTGCAGCAGGTAGTGACAGTGACGGTCGTCCTCTTCGCGATCGCTCTATGGTTCCACTAGCCATCCAAAGGTTCCAAGGTTCCAAGGGCATTGTTCTAACGAGGTTCGTTCGGCTCAACGTCGAGATCGAATGCCGCCGTCTTGACCTGCCCTGCCGGCTTGACCTGGACCCAGATGCGATACGTGCCGGCCTGCGGAAACGCGTATGGCACGTCCACGCGTCCTTCCACCGCGGCGGCATGCACCGCGTGATTCGCGACTTCAGTAAACTTCTGCAGCGCCGCCATCGAAATGCTGCCTGATGGATGCAGATGCGCGAACACGCGTTGGTCGTGACTGGCCAGGATCGCATGTGCGGCCATGCCCATGTACGGCTCGACGGTCGTGAGCGCGCCGCCCGCATCGCGGACCGCGAACGCGAGCACGGTTTCCTGGCCGGCCACGATTGGCGCAGGCGGCTTCGACCACACCAGGTGCACGCCGTCGCCGAGATCCGCCGTCGTCCCTGTCGCGGCCGATCCGGTGAACCACGAATCGTCCGGATCCGTCGGCCGCGCGTTGCCCATCGAACCGACCTCCACGGAACTCACCAGGGTCTGCGCGTAGCCGCTCTCATGGACGATGTCGCCGTAGACACGGTAGCGGCCCGGTGTCAGCACCGGCAAGGCCGCGTCGAAATCCAGCGAGTCACTCGATCGCGCCACCGGATGGAGATGCGCGAAGGCACCGAGTTTGTCTTCGCCGACGAGGAACAAGTGCATCAGCTTGCCGTGGTCCGGCAGCAGCGCGTTGTAACGGCTCGCCGCGATGGGCGTGCCATTCCAGCGTTCGTCCCGGATGCCGAGCGACACCATCGGCGATCCGTCGCGCTCGATCACCGAAGCCTCAGCCTCGAACGGGCGATAGCGAACGAACGTTCGGTACGCCTCCGCTTCAGCGTCCCACCACGCGCTGCCGCCCCAGAGAATCACGGTCGCGACACCGCATGCGCCTGCCGTTGCGAATCGCGCGCGCCATCGCCGTCTGAAGTCCGGTTCCTCGCCTGGCGCTAACACGCTCTCGCGCACAGCGGCACCAATCAATGTGAGCAAACCCGCAGTCAGCAACGCGCCAAGGGCAACCAACACACTGCCGAGCCATGCGGGCATCGGTCGATCCACAGTGGCGATGGCCATCACCGGGACGATGGCCGTTCCGGATCCGGCAGGCCCTTCGACATCGATCGCCATCTGGTACGACGACGCGGTCATGAACCAGAGTTCAGCCGCATAGAGGGTGGGATCGCCGGGGACCGGCGCCGCGGACTCGGCTGGTGGCGCACCCTTGAGCCCGACGTTCCACTGTCCGGCGCGAATCCCGACGCGATACGCGTTAGCGTCCTTCGCATCCGCGATGCGCACGGTCACTTGGGCGCGGCCGGGAATCACGCCCGGCAAGCGCACGCTGACGCGCACGTTGTAAGGACCAGCCGGACCGGAGAAGAACGTGTCGGGGCTGCCGACGTGCGCCATCGACACCAGGGCCGCGACCAGGACCAGCAGTCTTCTCAATGTCTTCAACGCGCTCACCGCCGCACCCGCGACATCCAGTTGCCCCACCACAGTCCGAACCGGGCCGAGACGAATCCGATCGCGATCGCAATGGGAATGCCAACGGCGAGGTTGTCGGGTGGATTCAACTGATAGAACCGCTGCTGAGCCTCCGGCGGCACGCCGTAGTCCATGCGATGACTGCCAAAGAAGTCATTCCGGGCCCACGGCGACACCAGAAATTCTGCGAACGGATACTGCACGGCGAGAAACGTGAGCACGAACGCGGCGGCGAGGACCGCGGCAAGACCCCAGTCGCGCCAGCCGCCGGGCGTGAAGCGTCGCATGAGGATGTCGATCACGAGCGCCGGCGCCACCAGCAGTAACGGAAAATCCGGAGGCATGAAACGATCGACCTGCACGAAGATGGGGCCGAGCAGCGGCTCTCCCGGGAAGAGCGGCAGCACCAGCAGCATCACCATTGTGAGCGCCGAGTAGACCAGCGCCACAGTGGTGGCCGGCCACTTCGTTCGCGCGGCACGGGCGGCGCTGACGAGGAAGAAGACGAACACGCCGCTTGCGACCTGGTAGAACAACGACTGGTGCATGTCCCAACGCTGCGTGTATTCAGTGGCGACGGTCGCCGCAAGCAGCACCAGCAAACTCGCGCCAAGGAGAAACAGACGATTGAGCTCGCGCCGAGTACCGCCGGCACGGTTCTGGCTGGCGAGCGCCATCAACATGGCACCCGCCTGAATCGCGCCAATGCCCGCGGCGAGCACCATATGCGGCGGGCTGATGATCTTCACATCGAGGCCATAGGCGTTGTGCCACCAGTCGTCGAACGGAGCCGAGGTGAGCATCGCAATCGCGCCCCAGATCGACACCCAGGCGCCGAAGGGCGCGCGGAATCCCCAGAAGCGGACCGCGACGGCGCGTTCCGCTGGCGACGCCGCAAACGTCGTGTGCAGGGCGAGCCACGCGCACGTCAGGCCCGATACCACACCACCCAGATAGATGCCGAGATGGGCGGGCGTCCAGAACGTATCGCGGCCGATCGTGCGATGCCACGAGATGTCCCAGATCACGCCGAGGACGACGCTCGTTGACGCAAAGAGGACGGCATAGATCGCCCACGACGCGCTCGCGGTAGCGGCGCGGTCCGTGGCCAGCCGTTCGAGGGGCGGCGCGGTGGCGCTAATCATGCGTAGCATGGTAACGCCGCGGCGCGTGTTATTCCTGCCGCAGTGTCGTCATCGGATCCAGCTTCGATGCCCGCCTTGCCGGCAGATAACTCGCCATAAACCCGATCCCTGCCAAGAGCGCTGTGGCCGAGGCGATCGTCACGGGGTCAGTGGGCTGCAATCCGAACAACAAGGTGCGCGCCGCGCTGGCGGCGGCGACCCCGAGGGCCACGCCGATCACCACGCCAATCCCGACCATCCACCCGGCCTCCGCGATCACCATCTTCAGCACATCGCCCCCGCGCGCGCCCATGGCGAGGCGGATGCCGATTTCGTTCGACCGGCGCGCCACCGTGTAGGACATCACGCCGTAGAGGCCAACGGCGGCGAGCAGGCCGGCCAGCAGGCCGAATGCCCCCGACAGCGCGGCCATCAGCCGCTCGCGGACCAGGCCGCTCGCGATCGTCTCGCTCAGGATCGCGAAATCGATATCGATCAGCGGATTCACGTCTGCAATCTGCCGCACGATGGCCGGCGTCAACGGATCGATCTCGCCGCGCGGCTTGATCACGAATCTCGCCCAGTCTTCGGCCTGGGTGGCCTGCGTGACCGGGAGGATGATCAGCGGCTCGAAATCCTTGCGCAGGTCAGTGTGCTTCGCGTCGCGGGTGACGCCGATGATCTCCCACGTTTGGGCCGGTTCGCCCGGCGGCGTCTCGAGGCGGATGATGCGGCCGATCGGATCGGCGGTACCGAGCGTCTTCTTCACGAACATCTCGTTGACGATCGCCACCGGCGTGGCCTGGCGGGCATCGCGCGCGTCGAAGTCGCGGCCGCGGACGATTGGCACCTGCATCGTCTCGAAGTAGCCCCGGCCGACGCGGGTGAAATTCGTCAGGACTTTCGCACCCGGACCCGACGGCGTGTCGACCATCGCGTTCTCGTTCCAGAAGCTGCCTTCGAGCGGCACGAAGTCCGCCTGCGCCACCGTGTCGACGCCGGGAATCGCGGCGAGACGCTCGCGGATATCGTCGCGCATCGCCCGGCCGCGATCGACGTCGCCGGCCATACTCCGGTGATTCAGCAACACCACCAGCACGCGCTGGTCGAAACCGGTGTCGATGCTGAGCAGGTTGTACAAGGTGCGCGAGAACAGCAGCGCGCCCAGCAACAGCACCAACGACAACGCCACCTGCGTCACGACCAGCAGCCTCCGCAACCCGAAGCGCTCGCGGCTCATCGTCAAGCCGCGCGCCCCGGCGCGCAGCGTGTTGGCCGGAGACAGCGCGGTGGCTTTCAACGCCGGCACGAGTCCAAACAGCAGGCATGCCAACACCGAAACACCGGCGGTGAATGCGAACATCTGCGTGTTCCAGCTGAGGTCGATGAAGATGTTGCCGAAGCCGGAGGCGATCTGCGAGATCAGGATTGTCGTCAGGCCGCGGGCAACCACGATGCCCAGCAGCGTACCGATCAGCGCAAGCAGCACGCTTTCGACCAGCAGTTGCAT
>JALDXK010000434.1:0-5594 GCA_032155105.1 Acidobacteriota bacterium | reverse complement strand
CGCGCCACCGACGAGCATGGTGTCGGTCTTGTCCACAAAGGTGCCGAAACGCGGATCGCCGGGTTCTTGCTGATCGGGCGATTGCTTCTCGGCCGGCTCCGAAAACGAGAGGTAGATACGGCGGTTCTGCGCGAAGTTGGGGTCCACCGCGACATCGAGGAGGCCGCCCTGCTCGGCCTTCCGCTCGCGATAGGACGTCTTGGGCACGCCCTCGACCGGGGCCGAGAGCTTGCCGTCGGCGTAGATACGCAGGCGGCCGGGCTTCTCGGTGATCAGCAGTCGGCCATCGGGCAGCGCGTCAACGGCCCACGGGAACTCGAGCGAGGCGAGGCGCTCGACCCGCACCGGGCCTGCACTGCTGGTCACGGTCTGAGGCGGGCCTCCTTGCGCAAGGAGCAGTGAGGGAAATGTCGCAGCCAGCACGGCCATGCGAATGGGCGATAGCATGTGCAGATCTCCTTCCGCGTGTCGCTCAAGCCAAAAATGTGCCAGCGTGCGCTCGCGCCGCATCCAATAAGATCGAGCTACCGGAATGGCGATCCAGGACCTGAAGGAGCAGATTGCGCGGCTGCCTGAACAGCCGGGGGTCTATCTCTACTACAACGATAAGGGTGAGACGATCTATGTCGGCAAGGCGCGAGCCCTGCGCGATCGCACGCGTTCGTACCTCGGCGCGTACGGCATGAGCCCGCGCCACGATGCGTTGCTGGATGAGGCGGTGCGCCTCGAGGTGATCGTCACCGATTCGGTGGTCGAAGCGCTGGCGCTCGAGAACAACCTCATCAAGCAGCGTTCGCCGAGGTACAACATCCTCCTTCGCGACGACAAGAATTATCCCTACCTGCAGCTCACCACCACCGAAGCGTTTCCGCGGGTGCTGGTGGCGCGGTCGGTGGAGCGCGACGGCAACGTCTACGCCGGACCATTCCTGCCGGCGAAGTTTGCCCGGCGGACGATGGGGTTGACGCACAAGATCTTCGGCATTCGCTCGTGCAACGAGGTGATCACGGGATTTCGCAGCCGTCCCTGCCTCGAGCACGACATTGGCCGCTGCCTGGCGCCGTGCGTAGTCACGGTGTGCAACGAGGAGCGATATGCGGTGGCCGTGGCCGACACCAAGCTGTTCCTCGAGGGCAAGAACGAGGAGCTAGCGGGCCAGCTGAAGGCGCGCATGCTCGATGCCGCCGGCCACGAGCGCTTCGAGGAGGCGGCGCAGCTGCGTGATGCGATGCGCACCGTGCAGACGCTGCAGGAGCGCCACCAGAAGATGGCGTCGGCGGAGCTTGGCGACCGCGACGTGTTCGGCGTGAAGCTCGGCGCCCGTGGCGCGGTGGTACAGATCTTCCTGGTGCGCGGCGGCCGCGTCATCGAGCGGGTGGAGTTCATCTGGGAAGCCGCGCAGGCGGCGCCGGAGAATGCGCAGAACGAAAGCGAGGCCGAAGTCCTCGAGGCGGCGATTCAGCAGTTCTACGCCGACCAGCTGCCGCCGCCGGAAATCCACGTGCCGGTGGTGCCGGGCGAGCAGCAGCTGCTCGAGGACTGGCTGGGCCAGCAGGCCGGGCGCAAGGTCCGCATCGTGGTGCCGCAGCGCGGCGACAAGAAGAGCATGATCGAGCTGGCCCTTCGCAATGCGGCGCTCACGTATCGGACGCGGTTTGATACCAACGCGACCGCCAACTACGATGCGCTCGAATCGCTGCAGAAGGCGTTGCGGCTGCCGAAGCTGCCGCGCCGCATCGATTGCTTCGACATCTCGACGATCCAGGGATCGGACACCGTTGCCTCAATGGTGGTGTGCGAAGACGGGCGGATGAAGAAGGGCGAGTACCGAAGGTTTAAAGTTAAGAATGAAAAGTTAAAAGTAGACTCGCACGATCGGTTTCTCGACGATTTCGCAGCCATGGAACAGATCGTGAAACGGCGGTACTCGCGCGTGTTGGAGAATGGCGGGCCGTTTCCGGATCTGATCGTGATCGATGGCGGCAAGGGGCAATTGAACGCCGCCTACGCCGCGCTCGAGGCGGTCGGGCTCTCGAACCTGGTCGCAGTCGGTCTCGCGAAGAAAGAGGAGCTGGTGTTCACCCGCGACAGTGTCGAGCCCCTCGCACTCGACCCGCATGGTTCCGCGCTGCGATTGCTGCAGCGCATTCGCGACGAGGCGCACCGCTTTGCCATCACGTTCCACCGGCAGTCGCGGACCAGGCGCGATCTGCAATCGGAGCTCGACTCGGTGCCGGGCATCGGGTTGCGTCGCCGGAAGACATTGCTGACGGCGTTCGGGAGTCTTGCCGGCGTGCGCCGCGCCACCCGCGAAGAACTCGCTCGCGTGGTGGGCGGCAAGACGGCGGATGCCGTAATCGCCCACTTCGCGGCTACTTCATGAGCGACGCCGGCCTGGACCTGACTCCTGATGCGCGCGAGGAGCTCGCGCGCGCGGCCGTTGAGTGGGTGCTGCGCTACTTCGCCGAACAGGCGGACCTGCAGGTGTATCCGCAGATCAGCGCGAGCGAACTGACGGCGCGGCTGGCTGGTCCGCTGCCAAACGATCCCCAGTCCGCGAGCGATGTCTTCGCCGACTTCGAAGACATCGCACGCTATGGCCGTCACAACGGCCACCCACGCATGTTCGGCTACGTGCAGTCGTCCGGCAGCTTCGCCGGCCTCATCGGCGACCTGCTCGCCTCGGCGCTCAACCAGAACGTCACCTCGTGGCGCTCGGCGCCGGCGGCCACCACCATCGAGCACCAGGTGATCGAATGGCTCAAGGCCATCGTCGGCTTTGATCCGACAGGCGAGGGCGTGCTGCTCAGCGGCGGATCGTTCGCGAACTTCGCGGGCCTGGCGGCGGCGTTACGGGCGAGCACCGACGTCGATCTCAATCAGCGCGGCGTCGCCGCCCTGCCTGGCCGGCCGCGCATTTACACCTCTGAGATGACCCACATGTCGATGCCGAAGGCGGCCTCGATGCTGGGCGTGGGGAAGGACGCGATTGTCCGCGTTCCCATCGACGACGCGTTGCGCATGCAGCCGGAGGCATTGCGCCGGCAGATTGTCGCCGATCGTGCGGAGGGGTTCCACCCGGTGTGCGCGGTCGCCACCGCCGGCGACGTCAACACCGGGGCGATCGACCCGCTCGACGCGATCGCCGACGTGTGCGAGGAGGCGCGGCTCTGGCTGCACGTCGACGGGTCGTACGGCGCCCTCGCCGCCCAGTCACCGCACGTCAACGACGCGATGCGCGCACTCAATCGCGCCGACTCGCTGTCGCTCGATCCCCACAAGTGGCTCTACGCGCCGCTGGACGTCGGCTGCCTGCTGGTCAGGAATGCGGCCGCGCTCCGGCGCGCGTTCTCGGAGGGCGCAGGCTACATCGACGTGGTCGCCGATCGCGCGATGTCGGAGTTTGCGTACTGGGACAACGGCCCCGAGCTGTCGCGGCGCTTCCGGGCGTTGAAGATCTGGTTCCTGCTGAAGATCCATGGCGCGCGGGCCCTGCAGCACGCGATCGAAGAGAACATCGCCGTGGCGCGGCACCTTGCGTCGCTCGTCGACGCCAGCGACGATTTCGAGCGCCTGGCGCCGGTGCCGCTGAGCATCGTGTGCTTCCGCTACCGAAAAAAAGACGATGAGTTCAACAGGGCGCTGATGCTCGAGGTGCAGCGCGACGGCGAGTCCTACCTGTCGAACGCCGTCATCAACGGGCGCTTCGCGCTCCGCGCCTGCCTCGTAAACTTCCGGACCACCCGGGCCGACGTCGAGCGGCTTCTGGAGTCGATCCGGCGTGTCGCCGCCGGGATGGCGTGATACGCTTTTATGTTCGAGTCGGCGTGGCAAACATCAACCTCACTGAAATCCTCATCGTCCTCGTCGTCCTGATTTCCTCCCTGTCGGTGCACGAGGCGGCGCACGCATTCGCGGCAGACAGGTTAGGCGACCCAACGGCGCGTCAACTCGGCCGCCTGTCGCTCAATCCGGTCGTCCACATCGACCCGATCGGGACGCTCCTGTTTCCGTTGATTGCCTTCCTCACCAACGTGCCGCTGATTGGGTGGGCGAAGCCCGTGCCGGTGAATACGAGATTCCTGAAGCATCCGAAGCGCGATTTCGCGATCATCGCGGCGGCGGGACCGGCCAGCAATCTCGTGATGGCCGGCATCGGCGCGGCCGTGCTCTCGGTGGCGCGCGACGCCTCCGGCCCGGGCGATATCGCTGGCGGCGCGCTGACCGGACCGCTCGTCGCGCTGTTCTTCACCTTCGCGATCGTGAACGTGCTGCTGGCCGTGTTCAACATGATTCCCGTGCCGCCGCTCGACGGCGGCAACGTGCTCATCGGCGTGCTGCCGCATGGCCCGGCGAGGGTGGTCGAGCAACTGCGTCCGTACGGCATCATCGTCCTCTACGGGCTGATGTTGACCGGCGCCCTGAGTACAATTCTCGGGCCCGTGGTGAGCTACTTGCGGTATTTGCTGGGCTTCTAATCACATCAAGGCACAGATCACTCAGTGACGAAACAGCGCGTGTTGTCGGGGATGCGCCCGACCGGAAAACTTCACCTCGGGCACCTGGTTGGCGCGCTCCAGAATTGGGTCACGCTGCAATCCAAGTACGACTCGTTCCACTGCGTGGTGGACTGGCACGCCCTCACGACCCACTACAACGACACCAGCGAGATTGTCGCGAACACCGTCGACAACGTCGCAGACTGGATCGGGGCCGGCCTCGATCCCGAGACGAGCACGTTCTTCATCCAGTCCCTGGTGCCGGAGCACGCCGAGCTGTACTTGCTGTTCCAGATGGTGACGCCGATTCCGTGGCTGGAGCGCGTGCCGACCTACAAGGAACAGGTTGAACAGTTGACCGACCGCGATCTGTCGACGATCGGGTTCCTCGGCTATCCGCTGTTGCAGGCCGCCGACATCACCGTCTATGACGCGCACTGGGTGC
This sequence comes from Acidobacteriota bacterium, assembly GCA_032155105.1. Taxonomy (GTDB): domain Bacteria; phylum Acidobacteriota; class Vicinamibacteria; order Vicinamibacterales; family UBA2999; genus 12-FULL-67-14b. The sequence continues at coordinate 650 of JALDXK010000434.1, read as the reverse complement.
CGGTCGGCGACGACCAGGTGCCGCACCTCGAGTTGACGCGCGAGGTCGTGCGCCGCTTCAACAATTTCTATCCGGCGAACCTCGTCGAGCCGCAAGCGCTGCTGACACCGACGTCGCGGCTGCCCGGCCTCGACAACCGCAAGATGAGCAAGAGCTACAACAACACCATCGACCTGTCGGACGATGTGAAGACGGTGCAGAACAAGGTCCGGCAGATGTACACGGATCCGAAGCGCGTCCGTGCGGACATTCCGGGCACCGTCGAAGGCAACCCGGTCTTCATGTACCACGACGCGTTCAACGCGAACAAAGACGAGGTCGAAGACCTCAAGACGCGGTATCGTGCTGGGAAGGTCGGCGACGTCGAGGTCAAGACCAAGCTCGCGGTGGCGATCAATACCCTCCTCGATCCGATTCGCGAACGCCGGCAGCAGGCGCTGGCGAAGCCCGGCTATATTCGCGACGTGTTGATGGCAGGCTCGCAGAAGGCCCGCGGCGTGGCGCAAGTGACCATGGAACGCGTGCGAGACGCGGTGAAGTTGAAGTACTAATGGCGCGTACCTTCGATACCGTTTTCACTGAGACGCTCTCCTAGATGGCCTGTACCTGCGATACTGAAGGCGGGTCGTTCCCACGGAACGACCCCAGGG
>JALDXK010000433.1:0-5622 GCA_032155105.1 Acidobacteriota bacterium | reverse complement strand
CGGGCGACTCGAAGATCGCGCCGGAGAGTCGCGCGCTGTGCACGAGCGCCGCGATGAGCGACGTGACGTTGATGAATCCATGTGCGGGAATGAACAGCGCGCCGCATGCAGACGGCGAAACGGAGGGCTCCATCGCGCGCGTGGCTGCCGCGTCGAGCCATTCGCTGCGCACGCCTTCCTGATCGAGCCATGCCTTCGCGGTCTTCAGCGTCTGAACTTCGCCGGCCGACAGCGCGACTTCGAGTGTTCCCGTTCGCGCGTACTCGATGACGCGCGCGCTGCGTTCGCGCACGCCCTCCAGGAAAGGGTCGAAAAGATCCAGACTTCGTGCGCACAACTCGAGCAAGGTCGTCCGGCCATGCGCCTCGGTGTACGGCGCCAGTACACCCGCCGATGCTTGCGATGCCCCGCGCCCCGGCGATCGCATGTCCAGCACCGAAACGTCCGCACCGCCCACCGCCAGCGCATCGGCAACGGCGGCCCCGATGACACCAGCACCCACGACGACTACGCGCATGGAGCCAGATTACGACAGTTGGAGTTGCGTGATAGTGCTAAGTGCTTCGTGCTTAGTGCTTTGTGCGTCGTGCTGGGACCCGACGAGCACCAAGCACGAAGAACGAAGCACCAAGCACCAAAACAATCTGTGCTCCTTCGATGACGCGCTACTGTCCCTTTCCAGTGCCCGGCCGCGCTAGGATCAGCCCAAACAGGGTCAGCGGGGTACGGCACAGGCCTTGCTCCTGAAGGTAGGGTCATGACGAAGGGATCGACAGTACTCGGCGTGGCGGGACTGGTGGCGGCTTTCGCCAGCCTGGCCTACCTGGCGCTGGGGACTGGAAAGGCCGATCCGCAGGGCTCGCCCAGCCCGTCTATTTCAACGACAACGGCCGCACCAAAAAATGTCCCGGCTCCTCCGGCGGCCGTTCCGGGCAACACAGAGCCGGCGCGGGCGTCAGCGCCCACATCCTCACGGGCAGTCACGACCGCGCAGCCGGCGTCTTCACCAGAGTCACCGGCGTCGGGTGCGCCCACACCGCCGCGCCCATCGTCGGAAGTATCCGGGGCTCCGCCGCCGATCACTTCCCCCGTAACGCTCACGCCCGTGACACCGGCGCCGGCGATCCAGTCGTTGCCAGCACCGCCGCCGGCAGCGAGCGCGGCCAGTGCTGACGCGCCGCGTACAGCCGGCACCAAGATCGACATAAAGAAAGATGCGGTGATCGGCGTTCGACTCGACCACCTCGTCGCCACCGACAGCTCGAAGGTCGACGACAAGGTCACGGCGCGCGTGGCCCGCGACGTGGTGGTGGATGGCCGTACGGCAATTCCAGCGGGCGCGCGGCTCGAGGGCATCGTCACGCTAGTCGAACGCGGCGGGCCTTCCGTTGATCGCGGCAGGATCGGTGTCCGGTTCCATACGCTGCTGCTCGGCGACAACCAGCGGATGTCAATTCAGACCGACACGATTTTCCGGGAAAGCGAGCCGAACGAACCCTTGCCCGTCGGCGCTCGTGCGGCAGTGGGCGCGGCGGTTTCCAATGCGGCCAGAAAAACACCCGCGTCGAATATCCGGCCCTCCACCGCGGCCGTCCCGACGGGTCATCAAGTCAACGCCAGGATTCAAGCCGGCTCGTTGCTGACGGTCAAACTGACCGCCCCGGTGGGCATCGACTCGGGCGGGCGCTGGTAGGGTCGCACGTAGCAGGCGGGCTTCCGCCTGCGCGAATGCTCCGGCGGACCGCCGTAGCCTTGGCGGAGGCCGGTTAGCCCGCTGAAACCTTCGGACTCGTCCTTACGAACTCTGTCCAACCGCCAGCGGCGTCTCGCGCCACTCCAATCACGCCGTGTTGCGGAAACTCGCCAGACCCACCGATCAACGCGTGCGCCAGGCCCGGCAAGTGCGGCATGTGGCCCACCAGCAGGACGTCGCGACTCTCAACTGCCAACTCGTCGCGGATCCACTCAGGCGGATCTTCCGGCCGGAGACCACGGACCATTCGAAACTCCGCCATCGGGAACACGTGCAGGAACGCTTCGGCCGTTTGCTTCGATCGAAGCTTGCCGCTGTGCCAGATCACGACAGGCGCAAACCCGGTATCGCGAACGAACGCGGCGATCCACTCGGCCTGACGCCGGCCGAGATGTGACAGCGGACGCAGCGAATCCACGTGGGGCCCGACGGCGTCCGCGTGATGAACCAGACATGCGCGCATATCAGACTAGGAAAGGAGGGCGGCGACGTGAGGCTCGATCGCGGCAGGAGTGGTGCGCGATCCAAATCGCGACACGACGTGGCCCGATCGATCGACCAGGAACTTGGTGAAGTTCCACTTAATCGCCGCGGATCCGAACACCCCGGCCTTGTGCGCCTTGAGCCACACGAACAGCGGGTGCGCGTGAGGACCGTTCACGTCGACCTTTGAAAAAATCGGAAACGTGACTTGGTACTGGTCTTCGCAGAACTGGTGGATGCCGCGATCATCAGCCGGTTCCTGCGCGCCGAACTGATTGCACGGAAACCCAAGCACGACGAGACCGCGATCCTGGTACTTGCGATACAGCGCTTCGAGTCCGGCATACTGCGGCGTAAACCCGCAACGACTGGCGACGTTTACGACCAGCATCACCTGGCCGCGAAAACGATCGACTCGCATCGGCTGTCCGTCCCACGACGACAGTTCGATATCGAACAGATCCGAAACGACGCCTGGGTCCGCGTGCATGGCTCTATCGGACCGGATGGACCTGATGGACCCGCGGGGCCTGAGCGAGGCGCGCGAGCAAAATCGCGGCTCGCTTGGTCTGAACCGGCAGCGTGCGCAAGTCGGCGGTCTCCGACGGCGAGTGGTCGTCTCTTCCCTTCAAACCGACAGCGTCGATGATCATCGGTACTTCCGACGCGATGAACGAGACATCGGCGGCGCCGGCTCGATCGGGATTGACGGCGGTCACGACGCCAAGGCCCAGGTCACGACTCGCGCGGTCGTACATCACCAGTAGCTGCTCGTTGCCCGCCGAAGGCGCCAGTGGCGGGTACCCGTCGTCAAACGTGATCTCCGCCTTGGTCTTCGGGAGCGATTCAGCAACGATCGCGCGCATCGTCGCCTTGGCCTTTTCGAATTGTGCAACAGTGAGTGCGCGGAGATCGCCGGCCACCACGACCTGGGCGGCCACCACGTTTGTTTTTCCGAACGCCGTGCCCCGTGAGTCAGTCGCGTTGAAATCGACCGCCGTGCCACCGAGGATGACTCCGGGATTGAACGACAAGTGCGGCTCGGCCGCCAGCCTGTCGCGGAACGTATTGATGATGCGCGAGGCTTCGTAGATCGCGCCGGCGCCCAGGTCGCTGCCAAAAACCTGCGACGAGTGACCTGTCGTGCCGGTGACGTTCAACTGCCATGACGTCGCGCCGCGACGCGCGACAACCGCATGCGTGGGATCGCCATCGCCATCTTCAAAGCCAATGGCGAAGGCCGCGCCTTTGGCCGCCTGCACCAGCGCCTCGCGCGCGCGCGCCAGCGGCCGGCCCATGGACTCCTCGTCGCCGGTCATCACCACCGTGACGTTCATGGCATCCAGCAGGCTGGCTGCCTTCAGCGCTTTCAGCGCCTGGAGCATCACGACGTCGCCACCCTTCATGTCGATGATGCCTGGGCCGCGCGCGTGATCGGCATCGATGCGCTCGAAGCGCTGGAACGGGCTGTCCTTCTCGAACACCGTGTCGAGATGCCCGATGAGCAGAATCTTCGGGCTTCCGGCCGCGCCCGCATGCGTGGCCACCAGGTGGCCCGCGCGGTTCCAACCGCTGCCGTCTACCCACTCCGTCTTGAAGCCAAGGGCGTCGAACTCCGCACGGAAGATCGCGCCGACCTGCCGCACGCCCTCGAAGTTCTGCGTGCCGCTGTTGATGTTGACGACACGCTCGAGCAGCGCAAGCGCTGCGGGGTTATTGGCGTCGATGAACGTAACAGCGGCGCGTTCGGCGGTCGTCAGTGGAGTTTGCGCCGCCGGACCGGTGGCCAAACAGAGTCCGCTTATCAGCACGGCGGTCGCGAAGGATCGTTTCGGGTACATCTATCCGCCGATCATGTTGGGGTTGGCGGTGTTCACGTTGCGCTTCATGAGCACACGGCCATCCTGCTTCCAGAATAAGCTCACCTGCCCGTCCTGGGAGACGACAAAGGCCGCCAGATCTTCGGTCACGCCGACGCACCGCAGCGCGGACCGGTGGCGCATGCCGAAGCTTTCACTGTCCACGGTCGGCCAGGACTCCGGCGATTGCTGGCGCCCAATCGCTTCATAGGCAATCACCGGCTCGGCCGCATCGAGCACGATCTCCGCGCCAAAGCCCAGCGGGCGCAGGTCCGCCGTCAGCACCAGCGCGCCATCGACGGCCGTCAGCCCCGCGACCACTTCGGCCGCGCCGACCAGATCCTCTTCCGCGGCGAACGCGGCGTTTTGCAGGTGTGACAGCACCTGTTCGTCGGTGAGCACGCCTCGTGGTCTGTCGTGATGCAAGCGCGCTTCGGTCAGCACGTGCCGTGTGTTCACAAAGTCGATGAACCGATCGCCCAGCAACGATTCGTGCGACTCCAGTTCGAACTTCGTTCGCACCGGTAGCGTGCTCTCGGCGCCTGGCGCGACGAGCAGCACTGTGCCACCGTGTCCGTGGGTGCGAACGCCATTCACGATGCAGAGAATCGTGTTCAGCAAAGCCGTCCACTCGAAGTCCGACGTTTCGCGCACTGGCTCGTGACTTGGCGGCACGATGCGCGATCGCAGCGCCCGATCGCCACTCATCAGGATGCGGTTGATGGACAGAAACTCCAGTGCCGAGTACGTAATCAGGTTATGGAGGTGGCCGGCCTTCATGGAAATCAGGCGCGCGCCGCCCTGATACACGTGCAGCTCGCCGGCATCCGCGACTTCAATCGACAACGCATAGGGCGCCGGACGGTAATAGAACGAGCGGCCACTCCGCGCTCGCGACACGTTTTCGCCCACGTGCAGCAGGCCGACGATCTCGGCCTCCGGCGCGGACCCGCCAGAGCGGGGAAACCGGACCAGCAGGGCGGCGTTCGACGGATTCACGGCGGGAGCCAGAGACCGAATCGATCCGACGTTGAGCGGGCGGGGCATCTCCAGCGGTACGAACGGCACTGTTTCGCCAAAGCCGTCGCGCACCACATCGACATCCGGCGAGCAACAGAGGACGAACCGGAGCGGCCGGCCCTCCTCGCGCTCGAGGCTCGCAAAGAATGCGGTCTCAAGAATTCGCCGCAGATCGGCCGGCGACGGCAGCGGCGGCGGCGCGCCTTGCCTGGACGCGAACGTGTCCCACCGTTCGATCACCTGCGCGGCGAGGTCGTCCGGAAACGCGAACTCCATCAAGCGATGCCCTTCGCGGACCGATGGCGCGCGGAGCGGTGACGATCGATCCAGTAGCCCCATGCCACCAGCAGCCATATCGCCTGCACGGACCAGGCCACGGCCGCCGTACTCGGCGGCGGCGGTCCGAACACGTTGGCGACATTGATCACCACCAGGAATCCTACCAAGCTCCACAGCGCGTACGTTCCGATGCGATCCCGCGCTGTCGTCATGCGCACGTACATCATC
>JALDXK010000432.1:0-5622 GCA_032155105.1 Acidobacteriota bacterium | reverse complement strand
CGACGAGGCAGACTCGATCCTGTTCTCGAAGTTCAACGGCAGTTCGTGGACGGGGTGGGCCGCCGTCCCCGGAACGAATACCGGAACCCACGTGCGCAATTTCATCTCGGGGTACCAGAAGCCCAATGACAGCCAGATCGGCCTGGTGTGGACCGAGGGCTCATCGAACTACGACGTCTATGCCACCGCGCTGAATACGACGGCTGTCGGCGGACCCACCCCAACCGCGTCGATCACCGCGCCTGCGGCCGCATCGACGGTGTCGGGGACGGTGACGGTCTCGGCGACGGCTACGCCCGGTAGCAGTGATGTCGCCGGCGTGCAGTTCTTCCGCGACGGCGTTCCCCTTGGTGCCGAAGTTACGACTCCTCCGTATTCTGTCTCATGGGACACGACGAGTCTGCCCAGCGGAACGCATTTCCTTTCGGCTATTGCGCGAGACAGCAACGGCGCCAGTGGGCCCGCAAACACGGTCACCATCACGGTCGACGTTGCTGCGCCGACGGTGGCCATGACGGTGCCTTCGACCGGCGCTACCCTCACAAGCACGATGCTCATGGCGGCGAACGCGACCGACGATGTCGGCGTGGCCGGGGTGCAGTTCCTGCTCAATGGCGCGACCTTTGGCAGCGAAGTTACAACGGCGCCCTACTATCGCCCGTGGGACACGATGAACGTTCCAGTCGGGACGTATACCCTCGCCGCGCGAGCTCGTGACGCAGCCGGCAAGCTGACAACGTCCGCCGCCGTATCCATCATCGTGACCGATTTGGTGCCGCCCGCGGTCACTCCACCGGCCGCCTCCCTCAGCGTGCCCGCAACCGAGATTGGCGGCGCCCGCAGTAACGTTGCGGCCTCGGTGGGATCTCAGCTCTTGAATGCCTTCCTGGCCGACGGAACGGCGATCGACGCACGCGATGTCGCGCCGGTGAAATTGCAGCCTGAGGCGATGATCGGCGGAGCGTGGACTCCTGTCGCCGCCACTACGCTGTTCCCCTCCGGCAGCACCATCGTCCGATTCGGGTTCCGGGATGTAAGCGGCAACATCGGCAGCAACACGTCGGTGGTGACGGTCACGGAGCGCATCGCCGACGAACCGACGGTCCTCAGCACCGTGTCGATGGGAGGTGGGCGGCTCGCCGATCTACAAAACCACGCCGACGGCGGCTGGTCGTTCAAGGTAGACGGCGCCGGATGCGCAGGCACCGGTTCCAGTTCGTGCCCCAATACGTTCGGTATCATCGCCCTCGGCCTGCTCGCAACCGAGGCACAGGTCGGCGGCACGGCGATGCACCTGCCGGCGATCAGGGCCGGCGACGAGTTGGTCGAGCGCTCCATCGTCGCGTTGGCCCAGACGCAAAAGCAGGCGCCGTACAACCAGGACATTGAATTTCTCGTCGCGCTGACGCAGCTCACGGGTAACTCGATCTACGAAACGACGGCGCAATCGTGGTTCCAGGTGCACGTCGATCGGTTCGACAACGGCGCCAAAAAGGTCAACGACCTGGTGGCCAAGCGCGAGGCCGGCCGCGCACGCACAATGGCCATGTGGGATGCGGCGTCGCTCATCCGGGCGGCCAAGGCAGTTGGACAGGTGAACTACGCGCTGGAAGCGGCAGCGCAGGTCGTGAATCTCGAGCCAATTTGGAAGGACACCGATCCGGGCGGTCCCCCCGACAATCCGTTGTCGTTCGAGTACACGATCCTCGGCATGGGCTCGCTGCTATGGGCCATCCACGACCTTCCCCTACCCGGCTTAGACGCGAAGATCAGCGAGTATCGGACGTTCCTGCTGAACCAACAGGAGCCGTCGGGATCATGGGCCGGCGGCAACTCACAGACAACGGCGTACGTGATGATTGGGCTCTCGTCTGTTGGTGGCGCGGGCACCGAGGAGGCCATCACCAAAGCGGCGAACAATTTCCTGGCGCATCAGAAGCCGCCTGCGCCGCCTGCGCTTGGTGGCGGCTGGCCGTTCTCGACCGCCCCGGGCGGCAACACCGGCGAGTACGCGCAGGTGAACGCCGAAGTCGTCCGCGCGATGTCGATGCTGTTCAGCACGCAGGCCGGCGAGAACATCGCCGTGACACCATCGCAATTGTCGACCCTCTCGTTCAGCGAGGTCACCACCTCCGGCGTCACGACGGTCGTGGCCAGTGGAGAGCCCGCGTCACTCGTGGTGAGCGACGGGTTTGACGTGGTTCCCGGCCTGAACTACGAGGTGATGACCACGGCCGCAACAACCGGCGACATCGTCGTGTGCTTCAGCGTGCCGTGGATCACCGATGCCGCCGCGTTCGACGCCGTGCGCATCCTGCACGGCGAGAACGGCACGCTGGTGGACCGCACCATCCTGGCACCGGATGAGCCTGCCCCGGACTTTGCGACTCGCCGTGTCTGCGCGCGCACGACTTCACTGAGCCCGTTCGCAGTCGCCCTCGCGCGGCCGGACAGCACGCCACCGGACCTGACCACGCCGTCCGCCGTCGTGCTCGAGGCCACGGGCCCGGCGGGAGCACCACACGACTTCGTCGTCTCGGCGCTCGACGATATCTACGGCGCAGTGGCGGTGGACTGCGTGCCGGCAAGCGGTCACACCTTTGCGATCGGGACGACAACCGTGGCCTGTTCGGCTGGAGACGGTCAGGGCAACGTCGGGTCGGCGTCGTTCGACGTCACCGTGCAAGACACCACGGCGCCGGAGGTGACGGTGCCGGCACACGTGACCATCGGTCAGAAGGACACCAGTTACACGTTCGCCGCATCTGCGATCGATGCGGTTGACGGCAGCGTGACGCCTGTCTGCACGCCGCCCAGCGGCACCAGGTTCGCAAAGGGCGTTACCGTCGTGGAGTGCCAGGCCAAGGACGCGCGCGGCAATACCGGTTCGGCCAGCTTCACCGTGACGGTGAAGCCGGGCGCGCACTCGAAGAACAAGGCACCGGTGGCTGTGGATGCCGACTACTCGATGGAACCGAACTCGACGCTCTCCGGATTCCTGGAAGCGCACGACGACGACGGCGATCAACTGATCTTCAAGGTCATCGACCAGCCGTCGATGGGCACACTCACCGTGGACCCGCAGACCGGTGCGTTCACATACGTGTCAGGCAGCCGCGCCGATGAGCGCGACGAGTTCACGTTCCGGGTCAGTGACGGAGAGCGGTCGTCGCGGACCGAACGGATCAGGATCAGGATCAAGAAGACAGGCAAGGACCGGCGCGATCGCTAACGCACCACGAATGGTTTCCTTCTGGCTGGGCGACGGCCCAGTCGAGTGGCGCTGTGTCGTGTACCATGAACCCATGAACCACGAGCAGGCCATCGACGCCCTGCGCGCGCTGGTCGACCGCTACCGCGCCCAGTGCTTGTGGTTTCTGCGCGACGACTACTACCCGGAGACGCCGGAGGACGTGCGGCGCGTGTTCCGGTTGATCGAGGAGCACGGCGACCTGCAGGCATTCCGCTTGGTGTCCGCGAGCGGCCCGGTTTCGTGGAGGCCGCAGTCACGCGCGATGGCGGGACGCTGATGGTCGAGTGGGCGCGGGACAGCGCATTCCGCTTCTTCCCCTTGGTCGAGCACGACGATTTCGGACTCGTGCTTCATCCCTTCGATCTGGCGACCAACAAGCTGCTGGCGCTGATCGGACGGACCGAGGCGCGCGATTGGATCGACATCATCGCGTGTCATCGCGTGCTCCAACCGCTCGGCTACCTGGCTTGGGCGGCCTGCGGCAAAGACCCCGGCTTCACGCCGGCAGGCATACTCGCCCATGCCGGCCGCACGTCACATTATTCGCAAACGGAAATCGACAGCCTTGCGTTCGCCGGCGAAGTGCCGAACGCGGCCACGCTCTCCCGCAGCTGGCACGCCGCCCTGGACGACGCGAGGGCGCTGGTGGCACGTCTGCCTGCTGACCGCGCCGGCATGGCCGTGCTGGATGCGGGCAACGCCCTGTTCAATGGCGGTCCGGCCAACTCGACGCTGCACGGTCTGCCGGTGCGCTGCGATTTCATGAGGGCCGCCTGAGAGGCGCTTGGCCGACGATGCGATAGGCTTACCGCAGCGCAGCGGCGCGGTAATCGAGCGACCGTTGCCGCGAGGGTCGTCTCACTTCCCGGACTGCCAGCGCCTCAACTCGGACTCGAACACGGGCCGCAGGTCGCTCTGCCCGAGCGCATCTTCAACCATCGTCAACGTGTCACGAACCTGATCCACAAGCAGCTCGCGGCCGCGCTCTGCCAGAACACCTCGAATGTCCTCGAGGTCCTTCGCTCGACCGGCCAGGATCTTGGTGACGATGAGATCCTCAGGGCTGATGACGGGGATGGTCGCGCCCGCGACGTCGACATGGATGTCCCGCTCGAGAAACCCATCCTCGAGTCCTGGTCCTGCCAGCACGAGATCGAGGGGGAGTCCGGATCGCTGGTGCTGCATGGGCAGCACCCGCGTCTGTTTGACGAACTCCCTGGTGGCCTCGATACGAAGGGCGAAGCCGTGCGAGGAGAGGGCCAAAACCAGCGTGTCGGTGTCGACGCCTTCGAGCTTCACGGTCGCATCAACGTCGATGGTGAGGCGCGGGCGCCCCCAGATGAGCGCGGCCTGTGCGCCGAAAACGTACCAAGGTGCGCGAAGGGCGGTGAGCGCGGCGGCCAGATCGGCCAGCAGTTCAGCGGGGCCGGCGGCCGACGGCATGCAGGGCCTCCGCGACACGCGCGTGGACCTCGAGGTCCGCGACGCGCTCGGCCTCGGTGGGCCAATCGGGTCTCACCGCCTGCGCATGGCGACGCAACTGATCGCCCATCGCGAGGATCTCCGCCGCTGATCGGCCGCTCTTGCGGTTGCGCCAGAACGTGGACTTGGCCTCGGCCACGAGCGCCCAGTCACGCCGGACAAATTCGAGTATGGCCGTGCGATCCACGGCGCGATCCTACCACCCAAGGGCCTGCCGACGCTGCGGCGCTCAGCGGATCGCGCCGTCGAGGATCTGGTAGGCGCGGCGCATGGCGTGGTTCGGTACGATGCCTGGCGACTTGATCGCCGGATAGTTCACCGCGTTGCCGCGCAGGTCCACCTGCTTCGCCGCGTCTTCCCACGGCACACCCTTCTTGTGGAACGCCTGCGCCTGCGCCCAGAAGTCGCGCACGTAGGCCTGCCAGTGATCGAGCTTGGCCTTGCCCTTGAACGCCTGGCCGTGACCGGGCAGCACCGTGTCGAAGTCGAGCTTCTTGATCGCCTCGATGGTATCGACCCACTCGGTGAAGTAGGCATCGCCCATGTACGACGTGCCCTCCACGAGCAGATCACCCGTCGCGATGATGCGCTCCTTGGGCAGGTAGACAATCACGTCGCCGGCGGTGTGGGCGCGGCCGAGGTGCAGCAGCCGGATCTCGCGCGCGCCGCGATGCAGCGTCATGGTGTGGCTGAGCGTGAGCGTCGGCGGCGTCGGCACCACGGCGTTGGTGCCTTCGAGGTGATTGCGCTGGATGGCGAGCAGCCGCTCGACGTCGGCCTTCATCTTCTCGTCGGTGGCGGCGGCAAGCCGCTTCTCGAGCGCGGCGATGGTGTTCGGGATGCCGCCGACGAAGAACTCGAGCGCCGGTGAATCCATCGACTTGCCC
>JALDXK010000431.1:0-5626 GCA_032155105.1 Acidobacteriota bacterium | reverse complement strand
CCGGTGTCGATCGAGCGCAAGAACCAGGAGCGCGTCCAGCGCGTCAACGCCGAGACGGAAGTCACGCTCAGCGAGGCGGTCGAGGCGGTGCAGGCGCGGCTCAAAGAAATCCAGGTCCCCCGCGACTTCGCGGTCGGCTTCGGCAACGAAGTCGAGGAACAGGCCAAGTCGTTCCGTGAACTGCAGCTGGTGCTGATCCTCGCGATCGTGCTGGTCTACACGGTGATGGCGTCGCAGTACGAGTCGCTGCGCGACCCGTTCATCATCATCTTCTCGATTCCGCTGGCGGCCATCGGCGTGGTCGGCATGCTGCTGCTCACGGGGACGCCGTTCAGCATGCAAGCCTATATCGGGGTGATCATGCTGGCCGGTATCGTCGTCAGTAACGCGATCCTGCTGGTGGATTACACCAACACGCTGCGGCATCGCGACAAGATGGAGCTGCGCAAGGCAATCGAGGTCGCCGGACGCCATCGCCTGCGGCCGATTCTGATGACGTCGCTCTGCACGGCTCTCGGCCTGGTGCCGATGGCACTGGGCATCGGCGAAGGCGCCGAGCTGCAGGCGCCGCTGGCCCGCGTGGTCATCGGCGGCCTGATGACCTCGACGGTGATCACACTGGTGTTCGTGCCGGCGATGTATACGCTGTTCGAAGAAGGCTGGAGCGGCGTGTTCAAGAAGGGCGCGAAAGCGCCCGCGCCAGCAACGCACTAACCGGTTCGCCGGTTTCCGGGTCGACCCACCCGGGCGCGAGTTCCGCGAGCGGCTCCAGCACGAAGAGCCGTTCGCGGAATCGCGGATGCGGCACCACCAGCCCCGCCTCCCGAATCCGTTCGTTCCCAAACAGAATCAGGTCGAGATCCAGCGTGCGCGGCGCCAGCGGCGACGGCCGCGTCCGGCCTGCCTCCTGCTCAATCGCCAGCAGTTCGGCCAGGAGCTGCCGCGCGGTGAGCCCGGTGTCGCCTATCACCACGCCATTGAGATAGCGCGCGTGGTCCGCCGACACCCCGACCGGGTCGGTGTCGTGCCAGGTTGACGTCTTGAGGTTGGAGAGGATCGACGCGAGGCGGGCGACGGCGAATGCCAGGTGCGCTTCGCGATCGCCGATGTTGCTGCCGAGTGCGATGGCCACCGATTCGCGCCGATTAGACGCCGACGCTGTTGCGGCCGTAATCAGTGTCTAATCTGTGTTTAATCTGTGGCGGCCTAGATGTCGCCCACGAACCGGGCGGTCATCACGTCGCCGGCGTGATCGTTGATCGCGAGCGACGTGCCGATCAGATCGCGGCGGCCCTGCGCGGCCTGTTCGAAGAGGCGCTTGTGTTAGAGCATCTCGCCGAGGATCACGTTGAGCATGCCCTTGTGGCGGGCGTTGCTCACGGCCTCCACTTTCGGCCGCCACCTGTCGACGAACTGCCCGTTGCCGGTGGCGTCCTGGCCGGCGAAGCTCTTCCACTCGTCGCGCTTGACCGACAGCGCCGGCCCGCGCGGCGGGTCGGCCGGTTCCTCGGCGCCGAGGTCGATCAGCGCGTGCAGCAGCCACGACACGTGCGTCTGCTCGCGGGCGATGATGTACTGGTACGCGTTGTTGATGTCGTAGTCGGTGACGGTGACAGCGACATCTTCATGCCGCATCAATTGCGCCACGCGTTCGAGATAGAAGTCGCGGATCAGATCGGCAAGAGGCGGTGCGCTCACCCTGGTGGCCTTACCCTTTTTGCTTTTCTTTGCAGGTAATGCAGACCCGCGTCCATGGAATCGCATTGAGGCGGGCTTCGGCGATCGGTTCGCCGCAGTCCTTGCACACGCCGTAGTTGCCCTTTTCGATGCGCATCAACGCCTCGTCGATGGCCTGGAGGATCTTGGCGTCGGTCTGCTTGAGCCGGAGCTGGATGTGGACCTCGTTGTTGCCCGCCGCCTGGTCGGCCATGTCTCCCTGGCGACCGTTGTTGTGCTCCATCGAATCCGTGAGCGGCTTGAGACCCGCGGTCTCTTCGAGTTCTGCCCGCTTCTTCAGCAGGGCGTCCTTGTAATCCGAGACGTTCATGTAGTTTCGTGCTCCCTACTTCCCCCGACAGATGCTCCGATAAACTCCGATCATAGCACCGTTCGCGCGCCCCTACTTGGTAGGCGCAAACCCTCATTGCACAGAGTGATACGCGGTGACGCCCGCCTCTTCCGCACACACATTTCTCACACACAGAAATTCACATGTTTCTTGGCCCCCGGTTCCCCGGATCCCCGGATCCCCCGGATCCCCCGGGTCCCCCGGCTGGAAGCCGGGGGCTATGGCGGATGGGGGCGGCCATCACGGATGGTGGCGGCCATCACGGATGGTGGCGGCCATCGCGGGATGATGGCGCCATCGCGGGATGATGGCGGCCATCGCGGATGGTGCGGACGGTGGCGTCGCTACAGCGAGTACGCCCACTTCCCCAGCTCCTCCAACGTGTATCTTTCCGACCCGGTGAACGGATGGTCTTCGACGCGCGTGACCAGACCGGCTTTGACGGGATTCTCCATGATGTATTGCGCGACAGCTCGAGGATCCTCGCCCTGCACGATCACGCGGTTGAACCCTTTCCGGATCCACAATCGTGTTCCGAATGCTGCCTTGAAGTAGAAGCCGGAGTATTGCTTCGCCTTGCTGACGAACATCAAGGCGTCGGCGTCCCCCGTTTCGCCTTTGACCAGCTGGTGCACGTGATCCCGCATGAAGCAGTACGCAATATTCACCACGTTTGTCTCCGCCGAAGCGCGCAGAAATTGCGCGCGCACCAAATCGACCCGTTCGCTGTCAGTAAACAGGTGTTGGGAGTCGTGGCAGCACCACGTCAACGAGTAGTACTGAAAACCGATGTAGCTGAATTTGTGAATCGGGGCGCGATGAGGAGTATCCATGCCCCGCTTAAGGCACGACCCGTTCCAACTTGCGATGACGGCCACCGCGACGGCCATAGCCCCCGGCTTTAGCCGGGGGCTACTCTGCCCGGAGCGTCGCCAGTGGCTTCCGCTGCAACACTTCCCAACTGGAGATCACGCCGATCGCGGCAACGACCACGGAGGTGATCACCACGCCGGCGGCGCTCAGGCCGATCAGCGGACGGAACGGAATGTCGAGGGCAAAGCGGCTGATCGCCCAGGTGAGGCCGATGGCGCCGCCCGCGCCGATGGCGCCCGCCAGCAGGCCGAGCAGCCCGTATTCGAAGAGCAACACCGCGGCGATCAAGCGGCGAGTGGCGCCGAGCGTCTTGAATATCGCCGCCTCGTACACGCGGCGGAACTTGGTCATCGCCACGGCGCCGATCAGGATCATCAAACCACTCAGCAGCACCAGTGTCCCGACCACCGTGACCGCCAGCGTGACGTTGTCGACGACCGTCTTGATGGCGTCGATGATCTCCCGGCCGTCGATCACCGACACGTTTGGCGCCGCGCCGACCAGCGCCGCTTGCAGACGGGCCCGCGTGTCCGGATCCTGCGGACCCTTGAGGAAGCCGATGAAGCTATGCGGCGCCTGCTCGATGACGCCGGGACGGAACACGAACATGAAGCCGCCGGCGCGGCTGTCGGACCATTCGACGAACCGCACGCTCGTCACCCTGGCGGCGATGACCCGGCCCAGCACATCGAACCGCACCGTGTCGCCGATGTTGATCTTGAAGGACTCGTTGATGAACTGCTCGATCGAGACCTCGGCCTCCTCGGATGGTGTCGGATCCCAGATCTTCCCCGCCACCACCTTCTCGTTTGGCTCGAGTGCGGCGCGATAGGTAATGGTGTACTCGCGGCCCAGCGAGCCCCGGCCGCGCACGTCTTCGTAACTCTCGAGGTTCACTTCCCTGCCCTCGACGCCGACGACGCGGGCCCGCATGACGGGCAACAATCGCGCCTCGCCGGCCCCCGGCGGCTGGTGTGCCGCAATCGCCGCGCGCACTGGGGCGACCTGGTCGCGCTGGATGTCGAGCAGGAACATGTCCGGCGAGTCGGTGCCGATGTTCATCGCAAACTGCGCGATCAGGTTCTCCTGCAGCGAGCGGACGCCGATGATGAAGAAGCTGCCGAGCCCCACGGCCAGCAGCACGATACGCATCTGGCTACCCGGACGGCTTAGTTGCAACACGGCGTGCCGCAGCGCAAACGACTTGGCCTTCGACAGCGGCGCCAGCGCGCGAATCAACAGGGTACCGGCCACGTGCAGGGCGATCGCCGTGGCGGCGAATCCTCCGGCGACGACGAGGCCGATCTCCAGCGAGCCGGCCTGCCACACCGTCAGCCCGACCAGCCCGGCCACCACGAACACGGTGACCGCGATCTGCACCGGGTCGACGCGTCGCGGCCTCGGCTCGTCGCGCAGCAGCAGCGACGGCTTCACGTGCCGGACCTCGAGCAGCGGCACGAGCGAGAACAGCAGCGACACCAGCAGGCCGATGCCGAGCCCCTGCAGCACGGCCGGCACCGTCAGCGCGTAACTGATCTCCACACCCGGGGTCGCCCCAGCCAGCAGCGACGGGATCGCGCGCATGGCGAGAGCGGCGAGTCCCACGCCCAGGGCGCTGCCCGCCAGGCCCAGCACCGCCACCTGCGCCACATACACCGCGAGCAGTTGCCCCGACCGGGCGCCGACGCACTTGAGCACCGCGATGCTCTTCATCTTCTGCTGCACGAACACACGCGTGACGCTGGACACGCCGATCCCGCCGAGGATGACAATGACCAGGCCGACAAGGCTCAGGTAATTCTCCGCGCGCGCGAAGTCTTCGCCGATGTCGTCTTCGGTGGCCTTGTAGGATCGGACCCGGGCGAAGTCGTTGGAGAGGTCCGCGCGCAGGTCGACGATCAGTTGATCGAAGGCGGCGTCGGGTACCTTCAACAGCTGCTGCATCGCGACCCGGCTGCCGAAGCCGATGAGTCCGGTCTTCTGCAAATCCGCAAGATCGACGAACACCCGCGGCCCGATGCTGAACGCGCCGAGCCGGCGTCCGGGCTCGCCCTCGATGACGCCGCGAATGGTGAACTGTTGCGACCCAATGGTCAGGCGATCGCCAACCTGGACGTCCAGTTGCGCGAGCAGTTCCGGCCGTACCAGCACGCCAAAGCCGCGCAACAGGGCGTGATCGTAGAGGGCGCCGTCGGCGAGCTTCAGCTGCCCGTAATACGGAAAGGCCGCTTCCACCGCGCGTAGTTCCACCATGCGCGCCCGGCCGCCGGGCCGATCGGACGCCCGCGCCATGGTCGCAAGCTCGACCGAGCGCGTGCTCTCGGCGCCCGCGGCCGCCAGGCGGGCGGCAATTCTTTCCAGCGCCTCCGGCTTCAGCGCCTGGTTGCTGTTGACGATCGCGTCGGCGGCGATCAGCGATCGCGCCTCGCCGGCAAACGTGTAGCGCACGCTCTGGATCACCGAGCGCAGCGCGACGATGGCGCCGACGCCGACGGCGATGCAGATGAAGAAGAACAACAGCCGCTTCCAGGACGCGCGCATCTCGCGCGCCGCCATCCGCCACACGAACGTCATGGCAGCGCGACGCCCCCGAGGGTCGACTCCGCCACCACCGGCCGCCCGTCGCGCAGCACCAGCCGGTCGTCGGCGATCGCCGCCACGGTCTGATCGTGCGTGACCATCACC
>JALDXK010000430.1:0-5627 GCA_032155105.1 Acidobacteriota bacterium | reverse complement strand
GTTGTTGTTGAGGCGCAGCGTTCCGCCGTCTGCTGTCATCGTGCCGGCATTCGACCAGGTGCCGTTGGCGATGAGCGTCCCGCCGGCCGTCACGCTGGCACTGCCGGCGTTGCCGATTGAGCTGTCGGCTAACGTGATGCCGACCGGCACGCTAACGTGTCCGGCGATGTTGAGCGACTCGAGCCGCGCGCTGGTGCTCTGTCCCACAAGCGAGCCGCCGCCCGCGGTGGTGAGCGTGCCCGCACCCGCAGCGATGACCGTGCCGCGTTGGGGCTTCTCCTTCGCGGAATCCGGAATGATGATGCCGCCGATGTTCTGTTCCCCCTCGTCCAGGCGCTGAACGAGGATTCGGTCGTGTAGTGGTCTGACGTGCATGGCTGACGACTCCCAACTGGCGTGAACGGATGGGCGCCTCCGGCCGCAGCGACACGATTGGACGCTCCGCCGGCGCGCGATCGAAGTGATTACGAATTCGTGGTCAGAGCTGTGGTGTCAATGCGAAGTGCCGGTGACTACTTGACCAGGTGGATGCGTGCGGACACCGTCCGCGCAGGCGGATGCCACATCCGCAAGATCATGAGCGGCGGCAGCACGCCCGACCCAACCAGCAGGATCCAGTTGCTTACCGAGCTCGCGAGCGATACGGCGATGACACTCCACACGAGCGCCCACGCGATGACGACCGCGATCTTCATGTCTTCGAGTTTCATGATCGTCACTGTAGCGACGCCTGGCGGCTGGCGCTGTCCCGGAATGCACAGCGTCGGCGGCACAGGCGACAGGGGTGTCAGCGTCGCACGGCCGCGATGCCGGTCGGCCCTCCAGCGGCAGGGCCCTCCTGCAGTGGGCCGTCATTCGTGTCGTCGGGACGAGAGGCGGGTTCAGGCGCTCTCTCGCGACGCCGCTGCTGCGCAATCAGGAACTCACCCTTCATCCGCTCGAGCTGCTTCGCCTGCGAATCGCCCTCTGGCTGGCTATCGTCGAGCATCGCGGATGCTTTCGGAGATGGTTTGAGCCGGAGCGTGCCAAAAGCTTCGCGCCACCAAAGGCGGCACGACCGCCACGCAGGCCACAACCATCCAGTGCGAAAGGGCGTTGATGCCGATCGCGAACGCCGCAAGGAACACCACAATCGTCCAAGCCACGAAGAGTTGAGTCTTGTTGTTGTCGGAGAGCATGGAGCGAGTGTAGGCACTGCCGGCATCGGCCCGCTGTTCCGAATTGCACGGTCCGCCGTCTGGCGCAGGGCGATGGCGCCTAACTCGTTGAATCCAAGTGACTTACACGCGATCACTCGTGAAGGACGATGCTTAGCAGCGAGTTGTTGACCTTGAGCCCGCCGTTGTATTCGATCAACCCGAGCTTGCGAAACTTGTTCATGAAGAAGTTGACGCGCGAGCGCGTGGTTCCCACCATTTCGGCGAGCGTCTCTTGTGAGAGCTTGGGGAGCACCCGAGGCGTGATGTCCTCCCTCCCGTATCGGGCGAGCAGCAACAGCGTCCGGGCGAGCCGTTTCTCGCTGGAATTGAATAGCTGATCGACCAGGTCTTCCTCAATGCGGATATTGCGCGTCAGCATGTGCTCGATGAACCGGTCCGAGAATTCGGGACGGTCGTGCAGCAGCCGAACCATGTCGCGCTTCGGGATTCGCAAGAGCGTCGTCCGCATGACCGCCTTCGCCGTGCCCATGCGCAACGGCTGCCCGGCCAGGCAGCCCTCACCGAAGAAATCACCCGGGCCGAGCATGGCCACGACCGCCTCCTTGCCACCGGAGGACAGCACGGCAAGCTTGACCCCGCCCTCCTGGATGTAGAACACACTGTTCGCCTGGGCGCCCTGCGCGAACACCACGGCGCCCCTCACAAATCGAACACTGCGAGGCGACATCTTGGCGGACGTGAGAAACGCGTGGACATCAAGGGCGGGCGGCGCCGGGAGGATCCGGGACGGCTTAGGCGGCATCTGCGGCTGATCATCCCACGAAAGAAGTAGGATCTGAGACCCATGCGCTTCGCTGCCGCTGTTGGCTCACTTATCCTGCTGGCGCCCGTTCTGCTGAACGCGCAGAACGCGCCGGCCCCGGCGGCGATCACCCAGCGGCTCGACACGCCGCAGGCGCGTGTCTTTGTCGCCACCCTGCAGCCGCGCACGCCGTCGGTCTCGAAAAATGGCCACGCCACGCATCGCGTGCTCATTTACATGGATGACGGCGCGATGACGCGCACGGACGACGCGGGCACGACGACGATTGCCTTCAAGCGCGGCGACGTGCGCTGGCGTCCCGCAAGCGGCCCGTACACCGCGGAGAACACCAGCGACCATCCGATCCGCCTCCTCGAGATCGATCTCAAGGGCGCGCCGGCCGGGCCGCTCCCCGTGACGACACTCGATCCCGTCGCCGTCGATCCGCAGCACTACACGGTGGTGTTCGAGAACGAGTTCGTGCGCGTGCTGCGCGTGCACTTCGGGCCGGGCGAGAAAGGCGCCACGCACCAGCACATCCTGAATCGCGTCGTCTTTTACGTGAACGATCAGCCGCATGCGAAGGCGGATGATGTGCGGATGTCCGGTGCCGCGACGCACGCGGAGTCGAACGAGTCTCCACGGGCGGCCGATCGGATCGCGGTGGAGATTAAGTAGTCCCTGCCTCCTGCGCTCGACGCCAGCGACTTCGACTGCTCACGACATTAACCTCCGACCTTCACAAAATGCCGCTCTGTGCCGTCGGCGGCGAGCCCCGCGATGCCGTCGCGGCTGAAGACCAGCGCCCGCGGCATGTTCTCTCCGTAGGCCGGCGTCATGCCCACGTCGATATTGAAAATTCTGTTCCGGTAAACCTTGATAGTTCGATGCCATGTGTGACCCGTCACGATGAAGTCCACGCCCGTCCTGTCGCACAATGCGTCGATGCTCGCCTGACTGGCGCCCTCAAGGTCTCTGAACGAGCGGCCCACACGACAGCTGCGAAACGACGACAAGCCCACTTCGCTCGGGAGCCACCAGCGGCTGCGGTGCTCCTCTTCATGTGGTCTTCAATCAAACGCAGGTGGTCGTCGAGCACCTGGCTATCACGGTACTTGGGCGGCAGATCGGCATGCATGAAGAGCACTCGCTGCCCGGTAATTCGCGTCTTGTATGCGGGCAGTAACATGCGCATCCATTGCCCGACGTCGCCCGTCCGGGACATACGTTCCAGATAGCTCTCGAAAGCGGGCGCAGTCTTTTCTCCGAACTCGCGGATGAACTCGGTGCCGCCGTTTGCGCCATGGTCTGTTTCCCTGGCGTAGGCCGCCACGAGCCCCCGTTTACTGCCGGAGGTGGAGGACCAGAGCAGATCCACGGCCACGTCATAGTCCCCAAGCGCCATGAGCTCGTGGTTGCCCAGCAGAGTGATGACTCGGCCTGGGTTCCGGTTGGCCAGTCGTTGCAGCCGCTCGATGATCCTGAGCGCATGCTTCCCGCGGTCGATGTAGTCGCCCGTGAACACGAACTGCACGCCGTCGATCAGCCGGTCTGACTCGCCGTCGCGCCAGATGCCGTGTTGTCGGTGCAGCGCATCGAGGATGCGCTCGAGCGCGCGATAGTGACCGTGAAGGTCGCCGATGGCAACGATCATCCTCGTGAGGTCAGCCATTTTCTTGATCAGGCCCGGAACGCTGACATGTGGACGAGATTACCGTTGGACGTGAGTGCCCCTCCGGAGACCAGCGGCGCGAACAGTCGCCAGGTTTCGCCGAGACCTGGCGCGGCAAACTGCGTGCGAGGCGCGTCCAGCACCTGCCGCATGAACGCCGTGGCCCGAGGCATCGTCAGAGGGCCTGAGGTGGACGAAGGGTCGTGCATGAGAGCATTGGCTCGGCGGTCGATGGCATCGAGCGCGTAGCCGCGCACGATTTTCGGCATCAGCGACCGGAACGTCTTCGGGCTGTCGAAGAGATCGACGCCCATCGGCTCGCCGTTGAACACGAACACCGCTCCGGCTTGATGCTCGGCAACCGGAAGTCCACGAACGAAGGCCTCGACCGCCTCCGCCTGGTGTTCGAAGATGTCGCTCATGGCGCGGGTCGAGGAGTGGGCCTGCAGCCTCGCGGACTTCTGCTCAATTTCGTCCCACACTTGTGACTGGTTCGCTCGAGCGACCCCGCTTCGCAGCAGCGACTCGCTGACCTGAGCGCTCTTGGCGGCGCGGCCAGCGGCGAAGTGCGTGCGGGGTGATGCGGCGAAGTTTCGCGATCTGTGTCTCCAGCGTCCGGCCTCCACGCACGTGACCGGAACGATGACCTCGGCAGTCGCAGGGACCAGGATCGACAGGTTGACGGTGCGGTTCTGTTTGGCGCCAACGAGTTCCTCCCCGTCGATGATCAGGACCGGGAGGGGGCCCTTGTTGAGGACCTTGATTTCGGGAACGTGGCCCGATTCAGTGACCTCGGTGATGTGCAGTGTGCCTTTCGCAAGCGCCGCGGCGAGGGTCTCGTAGTCGGGCTCAGACGACGACGTGCGGAGGAGGGGAACGATCGTGAGGCTCTCGAACGTGACTTCGGTACCGAACGTGAACGACGTCTCAATGCTGCTCATGCGAGCAGTATCAAGCGCAGCTGTGACAGGGTAGTTCCTTCGCTATTGCTTCGCCGCCCTGGTCGCGCTGAATCCCTTTTTCAGTGCTTTCGACGCCTGAAGGGCGGAGCGGGGCGCCCTGTTTCAGGCGCCCCTCCTCTGCGGTCAGAACTCGTAACGGAGCGCGAACATCGCGCGACGCGGATTCGCGATCAGGTTGGCGACGGCGAAGTTCGAGCTCGTGGCCACTTCGCTGATCCAGGTCAGCGGCGTGTCGATGTTCAGCACGTTGATGACGTCGGCCATCACGGTGATTCTCGACGTGCCGCCCAATGAGAACCGCTTCTCGAGCCGCATGTCGATGAAATTTTGGGTCGGCATCCGGAGCGAACCATCGCGCGGCTGCAGGAAGACCGTTTGCGTGCCCTGCGGCAGGTTTCCGGCACTCAAGCGCCGGGTGTAGGGTTTTCCCGACACCCACTGCCAGTTCGACGAGACGACGATGTCCCAGGGGAAGGCATAGCTGCCCTGCAGCTTGAACATCACCTCGCGATCGCCCGGCAGCAGGCCCGCCGCGTTGGTCAACTCGTTCGGATCGTCGCCGAACGTGCTCGCCGCCGAGCTCTGCGACGACCCTGTCGTCAGGTTCGACGCCGAGTGGAGTCCTTCCGTCTTCGAGATCGTGATCGATCCAACGGCCTGCCAGTTCTGCGCCATGCGCTTCGTCAGCGTCAACAGGAACGCGTTGTAGCGCTGCCACCAGTCGTCCGTGCAGTAGGCGCACGTGTCGGGGCCGGGATTGGTCAGCCGCACGAGGCGGGCCGTCGCGGGAGACGTCCGCCGGTAGACCGTCAGCGGCTCGCCGGTCTGCGGATCACTTCTCGTCTCGGGCTCGAACGTGCTGCCGACGTCGACGCGGCCGACGAAGTCATCGGCCCGCTTGTGGATATAGCTCGCACCGATCGCGAGGCTGGCCATCAGCTCGTGATCCACGCCGATCGTGTACTGGTCGGTGTAGGGCGCCGTCAAATCCGGATCGACCACGTAGGTGCCGCGCGGATCCGTGATTTGCT
>JALDXK010000429.1:0-5642 GCA_032155105.1 Acidobacteriota bacterium | reverse complement strand
TCACGGGTCGGGGACCTTTCGAGACGCTATGGGAACTCCCGACGGCCTCGACTCGGCCCTGCGGCGCAACCGGGGAGGGCCGCGGTTGGCCCTCGGGAGGGAACGTCAGCCGGAATCGCGCCGGCGCGCTTCGTGACTGGCACGAGCCGGCGATGCGGCGCGTGCGACATTTCCTGAAAGAGCTGGAGGGACCGTGAAGACTTCGATCGTGATCGCCCTGGTGCTGACGTTGTCGGCGATTGAGGTGCATGCCCGGCAGCAGCCGCTGAAGTTGCAGGTGCAGAACCTCGACGGCAAGATGCAGTGGCTCACCGACTTCACCGGCAACGTGGTGCTGCTGAACTTCTGGTCCACCACCTGCCCGCCGTGCCGCACCGAAACGCCGTGGTTCGTCGAGTTTCAGAAGCGCTGGGCCAAGGACGGCTTCACGGTGATCGGCGTGTCGATGGACGACACCGACGACCGGATTCGCAGGTTCATCGCACAGTTCAACGTGAACTACCCGATGATGGCGGGCCGCGACGTGGAGGAGAAAATCCAGGAGGCCACGGGAGGCATCTGGGGCATGCCGACGTCGTTTCTGATCGGGCGCGACGGCAAGGTGCTGAAGAAGCACCTCGGGATGGTGCCGAAGGCGTTGCTCGAAAAAGAGATCAGCGAGGCGCTTGGCCGAAGGCCCTGAGCGAGCACGACGTGACGACGGTCACGGCGTGCGAGTCGAAGGGTCGAACCGCGCCTTGAACGCGTCGTAGGCAGGCGTCGGTCCGTGCCACTGCAGCTCGTCCACCGACTCGAACACGGGAATGTTCGTGCGAATGGTCGCGAGGTCGCGAAACAGCAGCGCGAGTTCACGATCCTTCTCGAGCGTCAGCGCCAGCGCGCCCGCGCGCGCCGCATTCACGTGCCACGTCCGCCAGTCTGGCGGAATGTCCTCGAGATGCGGGTACTTCGCGAGCACCGCCGCCGCTGACTTGGCGCCCCAGCCGGCCAGGCCGGGATAGCCGTCCGACGAATCCCCCACGAGCGCGAGATAGTCGGGGATTGAGGCCGGCGGCACGCCGAACTTGGCAATCACCCCGGCCTCATCTCGGGTGGTGCGGCGCAGCCGATCTTCCTGCACAATCCGCGTGCCGCTCACGCACTGCGCCAGATCCTTGTCCGGCGTGCAGATGCGGACCTGCTCCACGCGCGGATCCAGCGCCGCCTTCACCGCCGCCGCCCCGAGGGCATCGTCGGCTTCGTGCTCGACCATCGGCCAGATCTTCACGCCAAACGCGACGAGCGCCTCTTCGAGGACGGGGAACTGCGCGAGCAGGTCGGGCTCGATGCCGGCACTGGTCTTATAGCCGGGCCACAGCGTGTTACGAAACGACTCAATCACGTGATCGGTGGCCACGCCGACGTGGGTCGCTCCGCCGTTCAGCATCCCGCGAATCGAGCCAACCACGCCGCGGACCGCGCCAATTTCCACCCCGCTGCCATCACGCGCCGAGGGCACGGCATAGAAATGACGGAACAGCTCGAAGGTGCCGTCAACGAGATGGACAATCAAAAGGGAACCTGCTTCACTTTCCACTCACTGTTACAGTTCTCGTAAAATGGTGCAATAAATGCCTTCAGTACGCTTTACGCGCAATATCCAGCGGCACGTGGAGTGTCCGACGCGTGATGTCAACGGGGCCACGCTCGGCGAGGTGCTGCACGCCTACTTCGCCGGCAACGAGCGCGCGCGGGGCTACGTGCTCGACGACGAAGGCAAGCTCCGGAAGCACATGGCCGCGTTCATCGACGGCCGGCAGATCGACGATCGCGATCGGCTCAGCGATCCCGTGGCCGAAGGCGCGGTGGTGGACATCGTTCAGTCGTTATCGGGAGGATGAGCAGCATGCCACGCTGTCACGTCAGTACGCGGAAGGGACTGTTCACGCTCGAGCGCGGGGCCGGCGGCTGGACGATCAGCCGCAGCAGCTTCGTCGGCGACAACTGCACGCTCGCCATGCACGATCCGCGCAGCGGCAATCTGTTCGCCGCGCTCAATCACGGCCACTTCGGCGTGAAGCTGCATCGCTCGAGCGACGGCGGCGCAACCTGGACCGAGATCGCCGCGCCGAAGTATCCCGAGAAACCCGAAGGTTACACACCGCAGACACCGGTGGAAGGCCCGCCCGTCGACTGGTCGCTCAAGTTGATCTGGGCGCTCGAGCCCGGCGGCGCCGGCGAGCCGGGCGTGATCTGGTGTGGCACGCTGCCCGGCGGCCTGTTCAGGTCGAACGACCACGGGGATTCGTGGACGCTCAATCGCCCGCTCTGGGACGATCCGCGCCGCGAGCAGTGGTTTGGCGGCGGCGCCGAGCAGCCGGGCATCCACTCGATCTGCGTCGACCCGCGCGATGCACGCCACGTCAAGGTCGGCGTGTCGTGCGGCGGCGTGTGGACGACACGCGATGGCGGCACGAGCTGGGAACTGACGGCCAAGGGCATGCGCGCCAACTTCATGCCGCCCGACAAGCAGTTCGAACAGAACGTGCAGGACCCGCACCTGGTCGCGCAGTGCCGCGTGAATCCCGACGTGCTCTGGGTGCAGCATCACAACGGCATCTTCAAGTCTGAAGACGGCGCCGCGAACTGGCGCGAGATCACCGACGTGCAGCCGTCGACGTTCGGCTTTACGGTGGCCGTGCACCCGCGCGATCCCAACACGGCGTGGTTCGTGCCGGGGACCAGCGATGAAAAGCGCTGCCTGGTCGACGGCCGGGTGGTGGTCACCCGCACGCAGGACGGCGGCAAGTCGTTCTCGACGATCACGCGCGGGCTGCCGCAGCAGCACGCCTACGATCTCGTGTATCGCCATGCCCTCGACGTCGACGACGGCGGCAACACGTTGATCTTCGGATCGACGACCGGCTCGCTGTGGGTCAGCGAAGACGGCGGCGATTCGTGGCAGGCGCTGTCGTCGCACCTGCCGCCGGTGTACGCGGTGAAGTTCGAGAAGCAGCTCAACTAGCGGTCCCCTCCGATGTTCATGCGCCCATCGTTGCCTGCCGCCGTCTTCGTCGTGTCGCTGTGCGCCGCGTGTGGCGCGAAGGAACCGGCACCATCGGCCGCCGCTGCACCCGCCGCTCCGGTAACGAGCTCCGAAGTGACGGGCACGGTGCCGCGCAACGCGATCGTGACCCTGCTGCCGGCCGAACCCGTGCCGATGCCAGGCGGACCGGCGGTGATGGATCAGTACGCCAAGCAGTTCGTGCCGAACGTGTTGTACGTGCGCGTTGGCCAGCCGGTGGAGTTCCGCAACAGCGAGGACATGCCGCACAACGTGACGGTGATCCGCCGCGGCAGCGGCGCGGAGGTGTTCAACGTCGGCACCGAGCCGCAGCAGAAGCACGTGCACACGTTCGATCGTGTCGGACAGTTCGACGTCGTGTGCGACATTCATCCCGGCATGCAGGCGACGGTGATCGCCGCAGAGAGCCCGCTCGCGACCATTGCCGGCGACGACGGGCGCTTTTCGTTGGCGAACGTGAAGACGGGATCGTACAAGTTGAGCCTCACCTTCGAAGGCCGCACCGTCGAGCAACCCCTCGAAGTGGCCGGCGCACGCACCAGCGTCAGCCTCAATCCGTAAGGCTTGGTTCTTGCAGCGTCATGCTGCTGATGAGGGTACAGCTGCGCTTCATCGGCATCGTGTGGCTGATAATGTGGGCCGTCGCGTGCGCAGCTCCGCCGCAAGCGGCAACGCTGGCGACAACAGCTCCGCCCGACATTGCCGAGTTGTGGCAGTACCCCACAGATCTACTCGAACGCGATCTCTACGCCGGTCCGGGCGGGCCGGGCCTGGAACCGGCGGCGGACGCGACGTACCAATTCGTGGCGTTCAAGAGGACCGGCACGAATCCCGGCTACGACGTGCGCGACGCGACCGGCCGGTTATGGAGCGTGAAGCTCGGCGTCGAGGCACAATCCGAAGTCACCTCGTCGCGAATCTTGTGGGCAATGGGCTTTCATCAGCCGCCGACGTATTACGTTCCCCAATTCACGCTGACTGGCCACGACGCCGGCACCAAATACGAGGCGCGGTTCCGAACCGATCTCCACAGCTGGATCGCCACAGGTTTCTGGTCGTGGTATGGCAACCCATTCGCCGACACACGCGAGTTCCGCGGTCTGATCATCGCGCAGCTCGTCCTCAACGCGTGGGACCTCAAGACACCGAACAACCGCATCTACGACGCGGCCGCGCCGACGACGTATCCGCCGCGGCTGTTCATGGTGCGCGACGTGGGCGCATCGCTCGGCGAAGCGAAACAGTTCCCGTTCTTCGCGTGGCTCGGCACGCGCGGGCTGCAGGGCACCAAGAACGACATCGACGACTTCGAACGGCAGGGATTCATCACCGGCGTCGACGGTGATCGCGTCGAGTTCGACTATCGCGGCCAGCACAGGGTCCTGTTGAACCTCGTCAGGGTGCCGGATGTGATCTGGGCGTGCGAGCTACTCGCGCGGATTCCCGATGGCCACTGGCAGGACGCGTTTCGCGCCGGCCACTACCCAGACGCGGTCGGCGCCCGCTACATCAGGAAGATCAAGGACAAGATCGCACAGGGCCTGGCGCTCGGCGGCGATCGCCTCACGCGTTAGAGGCCGGACGCTGCAGCTTGAGCAGCGTAACGAGATCGCGGTGCGCAAGCACGGCCTCTGGCAGTTCCTGCAGCGCCGCGTGGTATCGCAGGGCGTACGGCGTGCCCGCCTCCGGCGCCACCATTTCGCGCGCCTGCGCCACCAGCGGGCCGGTCTCGCTCACATCCGCCTCCGCTCGCACGTCACCAAGCGAGCTACGGCGCGACCTCGGCGGCTTGTCCGCCGTAACTTCAGTGAAGGCGGAAGCGGCCTCCGACCGCGAAGGCGGGTCCGGCGGCTTGGCCTCGAGCGCCTCATCGATGCGCACGATCAAACCCGACATCGAGCGCAGCCAGGCAAAGGCCGGGTCGTTGAAGATCACTTGCAGCAACTGTGTGGTCTGCAGCCGGCCGTGCAGCCGCTCGTAGTCGTCACGCTGCCAGTCGATCAGGGTCTTGTGCAGCTGCAGCAGCAGCCGTCTCAGTTCGGCGAGTATGGCGCGATCGCGATCGTTCATTGTGCAAGCGATAAAGTGCCGCGCGGTAACGCCTGTGAGGCATCCCCATCGACGGCGACGTGGATGAGTGCGGGCGAGCGGGCGGCGAGCCGCTTCACCATGGCCCAGAAAGAACTGTCGGTGATGTAGTAGGCCCGCTCACCCTCGTGCATGCGGGACCATGCATCGTGAATCGCGAGTGGTCCGCCCGACAGCTGCTCGATCAGCCGGCGCTCGCTGCGCGTGAGCCCACCGCGTTCAACCGGCAGCTCGTCCAGGTATCGGCGCAAGGCCGCAGACAGGTACGGCAGCGCGGTGGTGTCGCGCTGCAGAAACGCTTCGATGCGGCGGCGATCCTGGCCCCGGTAGGCGTCCCACGCCTCGGCCGCGAGCGCGAACTGTGGCGGTGTCACACGCTGCCTGAACGCGAACAGCGACGCGACATCCGGCGGTGTGAGCTCGCCCAGTCCCTTGAACTGCGGATGCCCGGGAAACGAGTCGATCGAGATGAGGCTGACAGGTCGGGGGG
>JALDXK010000428.1:0-5667 GCA_032155105.1 Acidobacteriota bacterium | reverse complement strand
GCTCATGTATGGCATGCGGTCGAGATCGAGCACGCGGAAGTTGTAGAGATACACGAGCATCAGCGCGAACAGCAACAGCAGCTGCGACCACTGACTCACGTCGCGCAGGAAGACCTTGAGGTCCTTCACCAGCAGGTGCCGGCGCACCGTCGAGATCGGCAGCAGCCTGGCCATCACGTCGAGGACGCGCCACTGCGTGAAGCGGGCCTTGCGCGCCTCCTGCGCCTTGCTGAACCCGGTGAAATGCCAGCGCTCGAACGCCCACCCCACCGTCACCACCACCGCGAGCGCCGTGGTCCAGAGCGCGGCAATGTGGAGCAGATCGCGTCCGCCCTGCAGGCCCGCAAACAACGCCTCCCCTGCCCAGAACGACGGCAGCATCGGCGTGATTGGCGACTGGAGCGTGGCGAAGAACGCCGTCACTTCCGGCATCGACTCCACGCGCAGCAAACGCTCCGGTTGAATGAACCGCAGCAGCAGCACCAGGCTGGTCGCGAACACGAGGCCCATCAACATCAGGATGTCGCGGGCGCGGCGGGCCGGAAACACGTTGACGAGGAGCAGCGTGACGGCCGAGCCGATCGCGATCGGGATCATCACGAACGGCACGACGGTGAGCAAGACCGTGCCGACAAACAGCGGCGAGGCGCATTTCGCCGTCGCGATTCCCGCCAGCACGGGGACCAGGAAGACCACCACCATCCAGCCGGCCTGCGCCACCGTCCTCGCGAATCGCGCCAGGAACAGCCGCCGCGGCGCCACCGGCGCGGCGAGCACGAGCCGCAAGTCATCAGACAGAAAGAAGGTCGACAAGGACGCGACGATGCCGCTTAACGCGAGGAAGGAGAGAAAGGTGAGAAACAGCCACGACAGCCCGATGCGAATCAGGTAGTCACCCAGTTCCGCATATTGCGCCGCCTGCCACGTCAGCCAGAAGGCGCCGAAGAACAGCGCGCCCAGGACTCCGAGGCCGACGCCGCCGAACAGGATGCCGCGGACGAGATCGCCCTTCTCGCGGCGCCGGGCGCGATTGCGCGACGCCCACAGCGACGGCAGCAGCAGATACGGAAACGGCCGGGTGATGGACGTCGCGTTCATTACACGACCTCGTCGATCTCCTGCAGGCCGCTACCGCCGGTCAACTTCAGGAACACCGGTGTCAGTTCTTCATTCGGCGTGCCGGCCATCGCGCGCAATTCGGCCACCGTGCCATGCGCGATGATCTTGCCCTTGAGGATGATGCTGATCAGGTCGCACATCTCCTGCGCGACCTCGAGCGTGTGCGTGCTCATCAGGATCGCCACGCCGTGCCCGGTCATGCGGCGGAAGACGTCCTTGATCAGCCGCGCGCCGCGCGGATCGAGGCCCACCATCGGCTCATCGACGAGCACGGCCTTCGGCCGGTGCAGGAACGCGGCGCACATTACCAGGCGCTGCTTCATGCCGTGCGAGAAGCTCTCGACCAGCTCGTGCTGCCACCGGCCCAGCTCGAAGATCTCGAGCATCTCCCTGATCCGCTGCTCGATGTCGCCATCGTCCATGCCGTAGAGGCCGGCGTGGAAACGCAGGAACTCGCCGGCGGTCAGCTTCTCGTAGATGAACGGGCGATCGGGAATGAATCCCAACGCGGCCTTCGCCGCTTCGGGCGCGGTGGCCAGATCGTGGTTGTTGACGATGATGCGGCCGGAGGTGGGCTTGAGCAGCCCGGCGATCATGCGGATGCTCGTGGTCTTGCCGGCGCCATTGGGGCCGAGAAAACCGTGGATCTGTCCCGGCGCCACGCTCAACGACACGCCGTCGACGGCGGTGAACGCGCCGTAGCGCTTGACCAGATTCTCGACCGCAATCATCGGCTCGCCGCTCCCGCGCATGGCGATGCCCAGCAGCCGCACGCCTGGCGCTGGGGCATCGGAATCGAGAGCGGCTGCGCGTCTGCCGGCTGGCGGCCCACTAGCACGGGCGTCGAGTTGGGCGCCGCCTCCACGTCCACGACTGTCATCTTCACCTGCCCGATCAGCGGCAGGATGGCGGTCTGCTTGTCGAGGCCGCCGCGCGCGAGCCGCAGGTGCGTGGCGTCGGCGGGAAACTGGTTGAAGGTGGGATCGACTGGCAGCCACAGGCCGCGCCCATTGCCTTCGTCAATGTAGACCTCGGGCCAGGCGTGGTAGTAAAACGCGCCGCGCACGTAGGCCACGCCGACGTTGATGCGCGCGGGAATTCCCAGCGCTCGCGCCATCGCGACGAAGAGCACGGTGTGTTCGTTGCAGTCGCCGACCCTGGTGCGCAGCACTTCGAGCGCCGACGGCAGGCTGACGGTCGGCCGCTTCTCGACCAGCGAGTTCACTTCGCGCGTCAATCGTTCCGCGCGCGCCCGCACGCCGGTCACGCCCTGGACGAGCCGCTCGGCCTCCGCCGTGATCTCGGGGGCGTCGCTTTCGATGAAGGTCTCTGGCTTCAGGTAGCGATCGAGGTCCGCCGGCGTCGGGGACGCCCCCAGTTGCCGCGGATCGATCAACTCGATCACGTCGCCGTCGATGCGCTGTCCGTCACCCTGGAGATCCGGGTTCGCCAGATCGGCGCCGGTCACACGCAACCGCAGCTTCACCACGTTGCGCGAGTCGACAATCGTGTTGCGCCCCATCGCAGGCACGATCGCAGAGGCCTCCAGCATGTCTTCGCGCATGCTGTTCGACACCGCCAGCGCCGTGGCCTGCTCCTGCGTCTCGAGCACCGTGATGAGACCCATCGGCGATTCTTCACGGACGATCTCGCCGGTGTCCGTGACCCAGGCCGTGCTGGTGAGGTTCGAGTACGACATCTGGACCCTGAAGGCGGGCATCGGCCGGCCTACACCGGCGCGGACGACCTCGCGTTCGCCAATCGCGATCGTGACCGGCGAGTTCTGCATGGTGGCGGGATCGAAGACGGTCCACTGGCGCCTGGCGCCGGCGACCAGCCCCTCATTGGCAAGCCGCCGGCCCACGCTGAGCATCAGCGCCGGCGGTTCCGTGAGGTCGCGCGTCTCGGTGCGCGTACCACCGCCGCTCGAGATGTTCAGCGACAGTCGCAGGCCATCGAGACGGCCGGCGATCGCCATCGGACCGGTACCGGGATCGAGCGAGAAATCGAACGACTGCAGCGCGAAGTTGCGATCGACGCGCGCGCTGGTCTTGAGGACGGCGGGCGTCACCGCGCCGAGCAGCGAGAACTGCAGCCGGCCATCCTCCTGCAACTCGAAGCCCTCGTCGGTCACCTGCACCTGGCTGACCGTGAAACCAATCTTCTCGCCGCGGTAATACACGCCGCGCCACTGCGCGGTGGAGCCGTAGCGCGCGAGGTCGGTGGCGAGGTTCATCGGCGACGCCTGCAGGTAGGATCGGTTGATCATCACGCCCATGGTGACAATCCATGCCGCGAGCACCACGAACGACAGCGGGCGCGTCACCGAGCGTGGCAGGGGCTGAATGATCCGAGGTAGCGGCATCGAGACTATTTCCGCCTTCGCGCCCAGCGCTTCGGCGAGACAGGTTGCCTGTGTATCGGCGGATCCTGCCAAACACCTTACAGAGACGACCCAGGCGGGAATGGAGGCGGAAATCAAGACGCGCGGACGGGCCTGCCCGCGCGCCCATTGAGGCTTATTTCCTGATCCAGACCGAAATGGTGTTGACCTTCTGCCCCTGCGCATTCACGCCGGTCACCGTCACCGTGCGCGACTTGCCGTCGGCGGCCACCACCGACCGCATGTTTTGCACGACCTTGCCACTCTTCTTGCGGATGAACTCGAGGGTGCGCTCGTCGATCCGCTTGAGCGCCGTGGCGTCCCAATCCGGATTCCCTCGCACCGGGTAGTCCTTGCCATCCGGCGTGGCCGTGAATTCGGTATTGATCTTCACGCCTGCGGCGTTGACGGTGGTCGTCGCCACCTTGATGCCCTGGCCCGCGGCGGAATACACCGACGTCTGGCTCCTTGGCGCCGTGCCGGACGCAAATTTCGATTGCTGCAGATTGAGGACCCACGTCCCCAGATGTTGATCGGTTTGCGCGATGCCGACTTTCGCCGTCGCGCCCAGGATCGCGATACACCACACCACGCTGCCGATGCGAAGAGCGTTGACCGTGTTCATGGCACCTCCTCGAAGACGCGTAACGGGAATGCCGCAGCGTAGCACGCGGCGCGGCGACCGGCTAGTTGGTGCGGACCACCAGCGACGCCACGTAGTCGCCAGGCTGAATCTGCCGATCGGATCGCGGATACGGGGCCAATGCCGAGAGCGTGATGGTGAAGTTGAGGTAGGTGGTGGCAGACTTGGCGGGCGTCGTGTCGAGCTCGCGGCCGACCGCGGCTTCGCCCGCTTTCGACAGCGTCAACGCGATTACCGCCTCGCCGGCGCGCACGCAGAACGCGTCCATCGGGCAGCGCCAGTCCGACCGCACGGTGTCGAACCGGATGCGGAGGTCGTCGGTGGTGAGCGCCGTATCGCCGAGGCGCAGATCAAACGGCTGGCCGGTGGGCACGCGATCGGGTTGCATGGGATTGCCGCCGCAGGCCACGATCAGCACGAGCGGCAATACCGCCAGGACACGCATGAGAAAACAGTACTATTTTCGGTCCTCGCCGGCAGGCCTGCAAGCATGGGACGTCGATCGTCTCGTGGCATTGACGCAGAGATTGTCGGCGCGTGACGTTGCACTCGCGGATCTTCGCGAGCTCGATGCGCCGTGGCCGGGCGACGGAGAGCGGCCGACCTGGCGATCAATGATTGAGCACATCCGGCTCATCAACGAGGCTGACCTCTCGTATCCGATCATTCTCGCCGCCAATGGCGAGGTGATGGACGGCCGGCATCGCATCGCGAAGGCGGCGCTCGAGGGGCGCACGACGATCGGCGCGGTACAGTTCGAGACCGATCCGCCGCCTGACTTCGTTGGCCGCGCTCCGGGCGACCTGCCGTACTAGCCGATCGTCAGCGGAACAGATCGAGCATGTGCGAGTACTTGACCGTGAACGATCGATCGGTGCGTTCCGGGCGATCGAACAGGTCGTAGAGCCCGCGCGTGTCGGTGTAGACGACGAACAATCCGGTGTTGGCGGCCTGCAGCCAGCCGAAACGGAAGTTCATTGACCACAGGTCGGCGCGATCGTTGTACTGAATGAGCGCCTGCGTGAAGATCCGCGGCGAGAACGAGTACGACACGCGCGTCCGCACCAGGTTGGTGACGAAACTGCCCTCGGGCAGATCGATGTCGTTACGCTGATAGTTGACTTCGCTGGTCAGCGCATCGCCGGCTCGGAACTTGATCGTCGGACTCAGCGCCAGGCGCTCGCCGCTGAAGAAGCCGCCGGCGGTGACACGCATCTGCGCGCTGAACGGGGCGCCCTGGTTGCTCATGGCCACGAGCTGCGCCTCGGTGTTGTCGTAGGTGCCGGGCGGGACGAAGATGCCGGGGTAGATCTCGAATGGCGTGCGCACACCCTCGCGCGTCACGTTCATGCCGGTGTGCACCTCGGTGCTGTCGTTGAACTGCCAGTGGCTGTCGATGTGCCAGAAGCCGGTCTCCTGGAAGCCGTCGAAGCCCCAGAAGCCGCGAAAGGTGGTGTGCGGACGAATCTCCTGCAGCTTCAGGAAATCATACGGGCGAAACCGCGTCATCAGCATTGCGTCG
>JALDXK010000427.1:0-5669 GCA_032155105.1 Acidobacteriota bacterium | reverse complement strand
ACCTTTAGGCGGCGACGGACCTTTAGGCGGCGACGGACCTTTAGGTCCGTCGTCAGTCTCCGTCTTAATCTGGACAACTACCCCCTGGACCATCCCCAACAACCTGGGCATCGCGTTCCATCCCGACTTCGAGTACGGCGCCTACGACGTCGACGGGAAGGCCGTGATCGTCGCGAAGGATCTCGCCGACGCCGTCGGGAAGAAGATCGGCAGGCCGCTCGACACGGTGCTTGCAACCTTCACCGGAAGGCAGATGGAACGGCTGGTGTTCCATCACCCGCTGTACAAGCGCGACTCGCTGGGTGTGCTCGGTGACTATGTCACGCTCGACGCGGGCACCGGCGCGGTGCACACGGCGCCGGGCCATGGCGCCGACGACTACCACACCGGCGTGCGCTACGGCCTCGAGATCTACGCACCGCTCGATGCCGGCGGCCACTACAACGAGTCGGTGGAGTTGTTCGCGGGACTGAAAGTGTGGGACGCCAACCCGAAGGTCGAAGCGGCGTTGAAGGAACGCGGCCGGCTCTGGTATCGCGAGGACTTCGATCACTCGTATCCGCACTGCTGGCGCTGCCACAACCCGGTCATCTTCATGGCCACGTCGCAGTGGTTCATCTCGATGGACACGAAGCAGTTCCGCGAGCGGGCATTGAAGGCGATCGGCGAGACGCGCTGGATCCCGTCGTGGGGCCAGGCGCGCATCGACGGCATGATCGCCAACCGCCCCGACTGGTGCATCTCACGCCAGCGCGTGTGGGGTGTGCCGATTCCGGCGGTGGACTGCACCAAGTGCGGCACGCCGGTGCTGACCAAGGCGCTCGTCGACACGGCGGCGGCGGTGTTCGACGTGTATGGCGCCGACGCGTGGTACGAGCGGCCAATCGAGGAGTTCATCCCCGAAGGGATGACGTGCGCCTCGTGCGGCAGCACGGACTTCGAGCGCGAGGGCAACATCCTCGACGTGTGGTTCGATTCCGGGTCGAGCCACGAGGCGGTGCTGCCGTTTCGCGAGGATCATCACTGGCCGGCAGACATCTATCTCGAAGGTAGTGACCAGCACCGCGGCTGGTTCCACAGCTCGCTGCTGGTCGGCATCGGCACGCGCGGCCGCGCGCCGTTCAACCAGGTGCTGACGCACGGTTTCGTGATGGACGAGCACGGCCGCAAGATGTCGAAGTCGCTCGGCAACACGGTGGCGCCGCAGGACGTCATCAAGCAGAGCGGCTCCGAGATCCTCCGCCTCTGGGTGTCGATGGTGGACTACCGCTACGACATCAACATCGGCAAGGAAGTGCTGGCGCGCGCGGTCGAGAGCTATCGCAAGATCCGCAACGTGATCCGCGTGCTGGTAGCGAACCTCTACGACTTCGACCCGAAGGACCACCGCGTGCCGAAGGCGCGCATGGTCGAAATCGATCGCTGGGCGCTCGCGAAGTACGCCGATGCGGCGGAGAAGATCGTCAAGGCCTACGAGGACTACGACTACCCCGCGATCTTTCAGGCCGCCAATCAGCTGATTACGGTAGACCTCAGCGCGTTCTACGTGGACGTGACGAAGGACCGGATGTACACGTTCGGCGCCGCGTCAGACGCGCGCCGCTCGGGACAGACCGCCATGTTCACCATCGTCGACGGCCTCGCGCGCCTGCTGGCGCCGGTATTGTCGGTGACGATGGACGAGTTGTGGCGGCAGTTGCCGGGCCCACGCGAAGAATCCGTGCACATGGCGCTCTTCCCGCGCGACCTGGAGCCATGGAAGGACGCCGCGCTGCTCGAGCGGTGGGCCCAACTGGCGGCCGTCCGCGACCAGGTCAACCTGCAGCTGGAAGAAAAGCGCAAGGACAAGACCATCACCGCGAACCTGTCCGCGCGCGTGGTGATCGAGGCTGAAGGCGACACCGCGACGTTGCTATCGGAGTACAAGGACTTTCTGCCAACGTTGTTCGGCGTGTCTGACGTGATGTTCAAGCCTTCAAGCCAAGGCCTCAAGGCATCCGTTGAGAAGGCTGAAGGCACCAAATGCGAACGCTGCTGGCGTTACGTGCCGTCGGTCAGCGCTGAGCCCGAGCGCGTAGGCCTGTGCCCGCGCTGCGTGGACGCTCTGGCCGACCCGGGGAGCCTGTAACGTGCTGGCGACACGCAAGCTCGAGGTCATGGTCGCGGTGACGGTTGTGGTGCTCGACCAGATCACGAAGGCCATGGTGCGTCCGGCTCTGGCGCTGCATGAAAGCGTCGAGGTGATCCCGGGCTTCCTGGATCTCACCCGCGTCCACAACACCGGGGCAGCGTTCGGCATGCTGAACGCGGTGGACTTTCCGTTCAAGACGGTGGCGCTGTCGCTGGTGGCGCTTGTCGCGCTGGGCGGGGTCGCGTGGTACGCTGCGACGGTGCCGGTCACGGATCGGCTGGCCCGCATCGGCGTGGCGGGCGTGCTTGGCGGCGCCATTGGCAACCTGATCGATCGCGCCACCGCCGGCTACGTGCTCGACTTCGTCGACGTCTACTGGGGCGCCTGGCACTTCTGGGCCTTCAACGTCGCCGACGCCGCGATTACCGTGGGCGTGATCTTCATGATTCTGGATATGCTGGGTTTGGGCAGGAGTTCCCAGGTAGAGACCTCGAGCGATGCATCCAATCCTATTTAATCTCGGCCCGGTCACCATCTACTCGTACGGCGTGCTCCTGGCCGCCGCGTACCTGCTTGGGTTGTGGCTCGCCGTCAAGCGTGCCAGGGCCGTCGGCGTGGACGGCACCCGGATCATGGACCTGTTGATCTGGGTGATCATTGCCGCGCTCGTCGGCGCCAAGGCACTGCTGTTCATCGTCGACTTCCAGCACTTTACGAGCAGCTGGCAGGAGTTCACCACGCTGTTGCGGTCCGGCGGCGTGTTCTACGGCGGACTCATCTCTGCGGTCGTGGTGTGCATCTGGCAGCTGCGCAAGCACCGGCTGCCGCTGTGGCAGTCTGGCGACCTGTTCGCGCCCGGCATCGCGCTCGGCTACATGATCGGCCGCCTTGGCTGCCTGCTCGCGGGCTGCTGTTACGGCAAGCCCACCGATATGCCGTGGGCGGTGACGTTCACCGATCCGGCCGCCAACTTCAACGTCGGCACGCCGCTCAACGTCGCGCTGCATCCCACGCAGGTGTACGAGTCGCTGGCCGGCCTGGTGATCCTCGTGGCGCTATTGTGGCTCGAGAAGCGGCCCGGCCACTTCCCCGGCCGCACGTTTTGGAGCTTCGCGCTGCTCTACGGCGTGCTGCGCTTCATCATCGAATTCTTCCGCGGCGACGATCGCGGGCTGGTGCTGGGCCTGCTGTCGACGTCGCAGTTCATCTCGGTCGTGCTGGTGCCGCTGAGCCTGTTCATGTTGTGGTACCTGGGCCGGCCGGCCCGCCCTGCGGCAGTCGAACCCGACGCCGCTCGCGGGCCGCGAAAACCGCGCTTCGTCTGATGCCGGGAGCCGGGCGCGCGTCCGCTCGCAAGACGAGCTCCGGTGGCGTCTCGCCGAAGCGCGAGGCTGATGGGATCCCGGACCCCGGAGCACGGAGCCCGTCGGCGCCTCTTCAGTTTGTTGCAGAGGCGGACGCCACCGGCGAGCGGCTCGATCGGTTCCTGACCTCGCAGGTTCCCGACTACTCGCGCTCGCAGATCCAGCGACTGATCGGGGACGGGCAGGTCACGCATTCGCGCTACAAGACCGTCAAGGCCAATTCCGATGTCCGCGAAGGCGACGTGATCAGCGTCGAGCTTCCGGAGCCCCAGCCGTCTGAAGCCCTGCCCGAAGATCTCCCGCTCGAGATCCTCTTCAACGACACTGACCTGGTAGTGGTCAACAAGCCGGCTGGTATGGTGGTGCATCCCGCCGCCGGCAACCCCACCGGCACGCTGGTCAACGCACTGCTGCATCACGTAAAGGATCTGAGCGGCATCGGCGGCGAGGTGCGGCCCGGGATCGTGCATCGCCTCGACAAGGGTACGTCGGGCGTGATGGTGGTAGCCAAGAACGACGAGGCGCATCACGAGCTGGCGCGACAGTTTCACGATCGCGAAGTGGAGAAGGAATACGTCGCGCTCGCGTGGGGGCTCGTGCAACAGCGCAAGCGCATCAACGCGGCGATCGGCCGCGATCCCAAACACCGCGTGAAGATGTCGATCCGCGCCGGCCGGGCGCGAAGCGCCGTGACGCGCGTGACGTGGTCGCGCGACCTCAAGGGCGTGACGTTGCTGCGCGTGGCTATTGCCACCGGGCGCACGCACCAGATCCGCGTCCACCTCAGCGCCATCGGCCATCCGATCGTCGGCGACGCGCTGTACGGCGGTGTACATCGCCGCGTGCCGCAGCCGCTGCGCGCCGTGACGAAGCTCACGCGCCCGTTCCTGCACGCCGAGCGGCTCGTGTTCACACATCCGCGAACGAAAGAGCGCCTCGAGTTCACGGCGCCGCTGCCGGCCGATCTCGAATCGATCGTGATGGAACTGGTGCCGCCGGATCAATTCGACACGATCTTCGCGCGCGAGGAACCCGCCGACGACGACGAATAAAACGCGACTAGAGCGCAGTTTCTGCGATCTGAATCACTCAACCTCCCGGTCCAAATCTTTTGGCTTGACCCTACCTCATGACGATGAGACCGTCGTCGTCAGGAACGGTCAAAGACTGTGAGGGCTTCTGTCTCCGAGGGGCGCTATTGCGGCGCTGAAACCAATGGCACACGATGACGATGACTACGCGTTCGTAACCGAGCGCTTCGAGCGCCGCATCGGCGAAGAGTGCGGTCAGTTGCGGCTCGACATGACGGAACAGTTCGGAAAAGTTCGCACTGAACTCGCGACGGAACACGGCAAGCTCAGGGCGGAGATGGCAAGCGAGTTCGGCAAGGTGCGTACGGACATGGCGGAAGGCTTCGGCGCGCTTCGCGCCGAGATGATCACTCGCAACGCGGAAATGTTGAAGTGGCTGCTGGTCTTCTTCACCATGCAAACCGCCGCTCTCGCCGCGCTGCTGAAGCTGTTCCGCTAGGCGATCAACTCGGGTTCCATCACTTTCTCGACCACGTTTCCGCCTTCGACGCTGACGTAATAGACCTTCGCCGCCGCGCGCGTGTGGACGACGCGCTTGACGGTGTTGGCTTCGAAGTAGATGCCGGCGTCGTTGTCGCACGCATAGCCTGGCTTCATCTGGCCCGACGCGATGAGCTTCTGGTACAGCGGGCGACGTCCCGGCTCGGCGTCGTAGTGCGGCGAGTGGCTGCCTTTCAGGAACCCGAGACACTTTACGATCGACAATTCCTTGGGACGTGAATCGGTGGTGCCTTCTTCGAACCAGCACAATGAGCCGGCGCTCGCGCCGCCGAGCACGATGCCGCGATCCCATGCCTGCTTGAGGATGACATCGATGCCCTGCGCCTGCCAGATCGCCTGTTGATTCAGCGTGTTGCCACCGGAGCAGACGATGCCATCAACCGTGAGCAGCACTTCCTCCCAGGTCCGCGTCTGGCGGAGGCTGGCGATGAAGCTGTCCTGGTGCGATGGCTCGACGTTGAGCGGCGCGCAGTTGCGATACCAGCTGATCACGCCGCTCGACGAATCAGCGGAGGCCGTCGGTAGGTACAGCAGTTTGGGTCGCGGCTTACCGGTGAGCGCTGACATGTAGCGGATGAAGGC
>JALDXK010000426.1:0-5680 GCA_032155105.1 Acidobacteriota bacterium | reverse complement strand
CGGCTACTCGCTCGACTACCTGCGCGTGATTCGACCGGAAGCCAACCAGGTCAAGCACGTGAGGCTGGTTGCCGGACTTCCGGAGGGGTGGCAGGTAGCGGCGATCCGGAGCCGTGTGGCGGATCTCACGCCAGGTATCGAGCTCCAGCCCGGTTCCACTACCGAGATCGCGATCGTCGTCGCGCCGCAGTCGCAGGGTCCGATACGATTCCCAGAACCGGTGCCGCTCGAACGCGGCGCCGCTACGCTGCGTGGGCACGTGCTCGATGTGGCGACCGGCAAGCCTGTAGAAGACGCGGAGGTGCGGCTGATCAGTAGCACGCAAGAACGGGAGACGCGCGAGATCGCGGGGCGCGCCGTTGTCACGAGGGCGTACATGCGTGCCAACAAGACCCGGACGAACGCCGATGGCGCATTTGCATTCGACGATATCAAGGACGGCGCCCACCGGCTTTCCGTCTCGCACCCCTGGTATTTCGCAGGATGCAATACGCACCCGCTGTGCGAGGAAATTGTTCTCGAACCGAATCAGAAGATCGCCGACCTCAGGGTGGCACTGCAGCGCGGCGGCATCATTCGCGGCCGTTTGCGCGACAAGGACGGGCAACCGATCGCCGGCGCCCGCCTGGTGGCCGAGCACGAGGACCTCGCGGGCGGCAATGCCGGGTTGACAACCTCGGAGGCAGACGGCCGGTTCGAGGTGCGTTCACTGCCCGCCGGCCGCTTCCTGGTGCGGGTCGAGCCGCGGATGGGCGTGCCGGAGTGGCACCGGGCGGTCTACTACCCTGGTGTCGCTGACCGGGATGATGCCGAGGTCGTCGCGGTAGAAACCGGAACCGCCACGGAAATAGAGCTTCGCGAGCGCGAAGTTCCGATCGCAACCATTCGCACAACGCTCAGCGGCCCAGAGGGCTTTCGCGTCGACACGATGTGGCTGGCGCAACCGGACACGAAGATGCTGGTGGCCATGAAGGTGGCACAGGACGGCACCGCATCGGTGACCGATCTCGGCGAAGCCCGCTACGCCATTGCCGCGCGCGCCACGGCCGCGGCCACATCACTCGCGGCCTATCAGGTGATCGGCGTCGTTGGCGGCGACTACGACGTGCCGATGCTGCTCGAGCCCACCGCCACGATCACCGGGCGCATCATCGTCGATCGCGGCGGCGTGCCGCCGGTGAACAGCGTGGAAGTGGAGGCGCACTGGATCGACGGCAGCCTCAGGCTCGATCCGATGGGACCGGATCGAGTCACGGTGGGTCCCGATGGCGCGTTCACCATGCGCGATCTCTTCGGGCGCCGTCTCTTCGCGCTGTCGGGCCTGCCGGAGGACTGGCGGGTCAGTGCGGTGCGCGCAGGCCGGTCCGACATTACGTCGGGTGTCGATCTCGTACCTGGCTCGGTCACCGAGATCACGATCGTCGTCGCGCAGCGGTAACGGTCATGCCGCTTCCTGGCGTCGTGTTGTCAATCGCCGTCACCTTGATGGCATCAGCCGGACAGACGTACGTCTTTCAAGAGCCTCCACCCTTGAACCCCGGCACGTCGTCGATTCGCGGACGCGTGGTGGATGCGCAGTCGGGTCAGCCAATCGAAGGCGCGGAGGTGCGGCTCACAGACACGAAGTTCGAGGAGGAGACGAAAGACATCGACGGACGCGCGGTCATCATGCGGTCATTCCGAGTGGGCAAGACCACGACCGGCGCCGACGGCGGCTTTGCGTTCGACGGCCTCAAGGACGGCAGCTACCGCCTTTTCGTCACACACCGGTGGTACATGGACTCCTGCCTTGGCCTGGCGCCGATGACCCGCTCGCAGTGCTTTGAGATGGCGGTCGCCGCCGATCAACACGTCACCGATGCCAACGTGTTGCTGTCCAAGGGCGCGATGATTCGTGGACGGCTGCTCGACAAGGAGGGAAAGCCGGTCGCGCGCGCCAACCTCCGGCTGGAGATGGAGGAGCGCTCCGTCGCGGTCGGTGCACGGTCGGACGCCGACGGACGGTTCGAGATCCCGTCCGTTCCACCGGGGACCATGATGCTTCGCATCGAACCGCCCGGCGCCAAGTGGGCATGGCATCGCGTCATGTATTACCCCGGGGTGTCGTCGCGCGCGGATGCCCAGACCATCACCGCGGAGATTGGCGCGACGGTGGAACTCGACATCCGCCTGCCTGAGATCCCGGTCGCGACGATCCGAACCGAGCTGTCGGGGCCCAAGGGCTTCCGGGTGCAGCGAATGACGATCGCGAATCCCGACACGAAGATGCTGATCAACATGAAAGTCTCGCGCGCAGGTGTCTCTGAAGTCACCGACCTGAATGAAGGACGCTACGCAATCTCGGCGCGGGCCGTCGCCGGATCTAAGTCGCTTGCCGCGTACCAGTTGATCATCGTCGGCTCAGGCGAGTACGACGTGCCGATGCAGCTCGCGCCCACGGCCAGGGTCACCGGCCGGGTGGTTGTCGATCGCGGCGGCGCACCGCCGCTCGATGATTTGAGCGTCGAAGCGCTGTGGGTGAGCGGGAACACGAAGCTCGATTTGACGGGAGCGGAGCGAAGCGCCGTCGGGCGGGGCTCCTTCAGCATGCAGGGCCTGTTCGGCCGCCGCCAGTTCCAGCTGTTGGGCCTGCCGGACGACTGGCGCGTCACGAGCGTGCGCGCGGGCCGCTCGGACGTCACCGCAGGCATCGATCTCGCTCCGGGTTCGACGACCGAGCTGACCATCGTCGTCTCGCGAAAGTAGATCGCGAGATCACGAAATCACCGAGATGTATCATGGTGAGGTCCGATGCCCGACGCCCTGCGCATTGCCTTTCTCGGCTGCGGCTTCATCACGCGCGTTCATAGCCGCAACCTGAGGCGGTTCAGGGCCGAGATCGTGTGCGGCTACGCCAGCCGCGACAAGTCCAGGGCCGCCGAGTTCTGCGGCGAGTTTCGCGGCACGGGCAGCTACTCCGACTACGCCGACGCCATCAACGATCCGAACGTCGACGCCGTGGTGATTGCCGTGCCGCCGCGCTTCCACTTGAACCTCACGCTTCAGGCCCTCGACGCCGGCAAGCACGTGCTGGTCGAGAAGCCCGCCTATCCGACGATGGGCGATTACGAAGTGGTGCGTGAGGCGCGCGATCGCGCCAAGCGCGTGGTGCTGGTCGGGGAGAACGATCATTACAAGCCGCTCGCCATCCTGCTGCGGACACTCCTCGCCGACGGGGTGATCGGCGAGATGGTCTTCGGTCACTTCAGCAGCATCGTCAAGCGGCTCAAGACCGCGGACGACTGGCGCAACGACGAGTCGATGGCCGGCGGCGACGCATTTTTCGAGGAAGGCATTCACTGGCTGCACCTGGCGGCGAGCCTGGGGCCGACGATCACCAGCATCAGCGGCTTTCGGCCGGCGCCCTCGAGCGAGGGCCCCGACACACGGGTCAAAAGCATGCTGGTATCGTTCAACTACGACAACGGCGCGGTGGGCTCGCTGTACTACTCGCGAGAGATTCCGTCGATGCTCAAGGGGTTGCGGCTGTCGAAGCTGTACGGGCGCAAGGGCGTGATCACGTTTGAATCGAACGGTGTCGTGCTGCTGGCCCGGTCGGAAGGCCGGTTGCCGCGGGTGATGTTCCCCGGCTTTCGGGACATCCGCGGCTACCAGGCGATGTACCGCGATTTCCGCAACGCCATCATGACCGGGAATTCGCCGGAGATGAGCCTCGAGCGGGCGATCGAGGATCAGCGCCTGATGGATCACATCTACTCATCGCTGTAATGCACGCGTTCGACATCATCATCATTGGCAGCGGCGCGGGTGGTGGCACCATCGCGCGCGAGCTGGCCGGCACCGGCGCGAAGATCCTGATCGCCGAGCGCGGCGACTTCATCCCGCAGGAAGACCACAACTGGAGTCCGGCGGCGGTGTGGAAGGACCTGCGCTACCGCACGAACGAGACGTGGCTCGACGAGCACGGCGATTCCTTTCGCCCGTACACGCACTACTGCGTTGGCGGCAACACCAAGTTCTGGGGCACGGTGATGTACCGGCTGCGCCCGGAGGACTTCAAGGCGCTCGAGCACGAGGACGGCGTGTCGCCGGCGTGGCCGATCGACTACGACACGCTGGCGCCGTACTACGACCGCGCCGAGCGGATGTACGACGTGCACGGCCAGCACGGCATCGATCCCACCGAAGCGCCGCGCGGACCGTATCCGTATCCGCCCGTGCCGCATTCACGCGTGGTGGGCGAGATCGTCGAACGGTTGCGCGCCCAGGGCCTGCATCCCTCGCCGCTGCCGCTCGGCCTGCGCGAGAACTGCATCTTCTGCAACACCTGTAACTCGTTCCCCTGCAAGATTCACGCGAAGAGCGACGCCGACGTGTGCGGCGTGCGGCCGGCCACGCAGTCGCCGAACGTCACGTTGTGGACCTCGTCGACGGCCAGGCGGCTCATCACCGACGCGAGCGGCAGGAAGATCGAGGCCGTGGAGATCGCCAAGGGCAACATCGTGACGAAGGTGTCGGCGCCACTCGTGATCGCGTCGTGCGGCGCGGTCAACTCGGCGGCGTTGCTGCTGCGATCGGCGAGCCCACAGCACCCGGATGGACTCGCGAATTCATCGGGTCTCGTCGGCAAGCGCTACATGGCGCACCTGGCGACGATGATGCAGGGCTTTCACCCCTTCAGGAAGAACGACACGGTGTTCCAGAAG
Organism: Acidobacteriota bacterium; assembly: GCA_032155105.1. Lineage (GTDB taxonomy): Bacteria > Acidobacteriota > Vicinamibacteria > Vicinamibacterales > UBA2999 > 12-FULL-67-14b. The sequence continues at coordinate 974 of JALDXK010000426.1, read as the reverse complement.
ACCGTGGCGATCAACGACTTCTACCTGAAGGGCCCGCACACGCGCTATCCGCTCGGGCAGATCCAGTCGCAAGGCCGCACCCACGGGGTGATGGCGCAAACGGTGGTGTCGTCGGTGCCGGTGTGGGCCTACGACAAGTGGGTCGCGCGGGGTGTGGACTGGCTGGCCATGACGGAAGACCTGCCGCGACTCGACAACAAGGTCACCATCGAGCGCGATGGCCGCATCCGCCTGCACTACCGGCCGAACAATACCGGCGCGCACCGGCAGCTGGTCAGCGAAACGAAGCGGATGCTTCGCAAGCTTGGTTTCTGGATCGTGATGTCGCACTCGCACAAGTCGAAGAACACCACGCACCAGTGCGGCACGCTGGTGTTCGGCACCGATCCAAAGGAGTCCGTGCTCGACACACACTGCAAAGCCCACGATCTCGACAACCTCTACGTCGTCGATGCCTCGTTCTTTCCCTCGTCCGCGGCCGTGAATCCGGGTCTGACGATCGTGGCGCAGGCGATCCGCGTCGCGGATCACCTCAAGCGCTGACGCATCACTTCGTAGACGGCGATCGCCACGCTGCTCGAAAGGTTCAGGGAGCGCACACGCTCCGACAGAATCGGCATCGTCAGGAAGCGATCGCGGTACTTGTGGTGAAGTTCCTGCGGGAGGCCGCCGGTCTCGCGACCGAAGATGAGCACCACGTTTGTCTCGCCGAGCGGCGCGTCCCAGAGGGTGCGCGTGGCTTTCGTGGAAAAGAAGTAGGCCTCGCCCAGTGACGGCAACTGCTCCTCGAACGCATCCCAACCGGGCCAGACGCGCAGATCGACGTGCGGCCAGTAATCGAGGCCGGCGCGCTTCACTTCCCTTTCATCGAGCGAGAAGCCGAGCGGCTCGATGAGGTGCAGCGTGGCGCCGACCGCCAGGCAGGTGCGGCCGGCATTGCCCGTGTTCCAGTGAATCTCGGGATGGACCAGGAC